>JBDSBG010000021.1:0-5333 GCA_039921685.1 Ferruginibacter sp. | reverse complement strand
CTGAATAATGTTCAGCCTGGCTGAAGTTTATTTATAGAATGAAACTTTTGTACTGAACCGCCGACAGGGCTTGCAGCCGCTGTCGGGGTTCTTCGTAATCCTGTCGGCGGTTGCAAACCCCGACAGCGGTTGAATAAAAAATTAAATTATCAATTCTCCATTGTCAATTAACTAAGTTTATAAACCTTCCCCGGCAATGAAACTACCAGTCCCTGCATTTCCAACATCAGTAATGCTGTTGCTGCTGCACTGCTGCTAAGCCCACTTTTAAAATAAAGCTCATCAATTTGAAAACAATCTTTTTGTTGCAAAAGCTCAACAATTATTTTTTCATTAGCGGTAAGTTCAATAAAGAGCTCTCTTTGTTTTTTTACAGAAACTTTCTTAGTGGCTTTCCAATTCATTATTTCCAGCAGGTCGTCGGCACAGGTAATTAAGAGCGCTTTGTTGTTTTTGATAAGATAATTACAACCTTCACTTTTTATATCATTTGTCCTGCCTGGAATGGCAAACACATCTTTGTTATAACTATTGCCCAGTTCTGCAGTGATCAGTGACCCACCTTTTTTACCTGATTCAATCACCACAAGGGCATCACAAATTCCAGCAGCGATGCGATTGCGCTTTGGAAAATTCTGCCTGTCGGGAATCGTACCGCTCTTGAAATCGGTAATCAGCCCGCCGTTTTCTGTCATGCTCTTGGCAAGCATTTTATTTTGCGGCGGGTAGATCCTGTCAAGCCCATGTGCCAATACCGCCACGGTATGCATATTATGTTTCAATGCCATCTTATGTGCAATGGAATCAATGCCAAATGCAAGGCCGCTTACAACAAGGATATCATGATCCTTCATATCCGCAATAAATTTTTCACATACCTGCTTTCCATACGCAGAATTATTCCTGGTACCTACAATGGAAACGATCTTTGATTTATTGAGGTCTGCATTTCCGCGGTAATACAAAAGGGGAGGGCTGTCATAGCAATTCAATAATCGTTGCGGATAATTTTTCGCAGTCAGAAAAAGTGGTTCAATCTTATATTTTTCAATGAATTTGATTTCTTCTTCGCAGGAACTAAAATCTTTAAACGCTTTGATACTGTTTGCTCCAATTATACCAATGCCTTCGGTGTTTTCAAGTTGTCTCCTGGGCGCTTTGAAAACGGAAGCTGCATCGCCGAATAAATTGATCAGTGTTTTTGCACGCACGTCTCCAATATTTGGAACCTGTGTAAGGGCAATTTGATAAAGCAGATCATTGTTCATAAATATGAGCAATGATAGTTAAAACCTAAAGGGGAAATCAGGTTTTTTCCCCTGAAAATGAGGGGAAAATCTGCAGGAAAAACTGTTGTTTTAATTTGGACGTTGATCAGCGCCCGGTTGGAGAAGGCGGACGATACTGATTGGACAATGCAACCCGCATGTTGTTTGTGGGTGCAGGGGCAGCGGACTATGGGAAGGTTAAAGAAAGTTTTTCTTCATCAGGATAAACCATCTAAATATTTTTCTGCATTTGAAATGTGAGCAGTTTGTTTTTCCAAAGGCATTTTGTCAAAAGTTGTTATCAGCATCTCTAGCCGGGGGTTTTTTAAGAAGAGCTGCCGGTGTACATGCATGAATCGCCAAAACAAACCATCCCAGGTACTTGTCCAATCGCCTTTTTCAAAATCACTCATTTTTAATAAATAGTTGCTCCCGCTGATATAAGGCTTGGTAGTCATCAATCCCCCATCAGCAAATTGCGACATTCCATAGATATTAGGAACCATCACCCAGTCATAAGCATCAATAAATAATTCCATAAACCAACGATAAACTTCATCAGGGTCAAATTCACATAACAACATAAAATTACCCAGTACCATCAATCGTTCAATGTGATGGCAATAGCCAGTTTGCAAAACTTTTTTAATTATATTGTCTATTGGTAAAATACCGGTGTTTCCTGTCCAAAAACCTGCTGGTATTTTTCTTTTAAATCCCCAGAAATTTCTTGTACGCTGCATGGTACCTTCTCTTTCATAAACAATACGGATAAACTCACGCCAGCCCAAAATCTGGCGGATAAAACCTTCCAGCGAATTGAAAGGAACCTTGTACTTTGCAGCGGCTGAAATTGCTTTTGTTATAATTTCCTGTGGTTGGAGCAAGCCAATATTGAGCATGGGGCTTATTACAGCATGATGCAGAAAATTTTCTTTGGCCACGATGGCATCTTCGTAAATGCCGAACTTCTCAAAGCGTTCTTTAAAAAAATCATCCAGCCATTTTTCTGCATCGTCATAATTTGTTGGGTAAATAAATTTTTCTATACTGCCATAATTTGATGAGAAATTATTTTCTACATATTTTTTCGCCTGCTCAACAAATCCGTTCTCTATTGGAAAATTTATTACAGGTGCTTTTTCTTTTTTAGGAAACTTCAGGCGGTTTTCTGCATCATAAGTCCACCGGCCACCTTCGGCAACACCCGACGCATCTAATAAAATCCGCCTCTGCTTACGTTGCTCTATATAAAATGCTGTTTGAAAATATGTTTTCTTTTTATCGAAATATAATTTTACATCATCCATGGTATTTGTGAAGTTGGGTGTGGGATATTCCACGCATTTGATCCTGTATTTTTTGCAGGTATCATAAATTCTGTTTCGCAGCCAGTTATCAGTTACATCTGTAAAATGTATTTCTGTAACTTTTTGGTCAGCCAATGCTGCCAGCAACTTTCGTATATCGCTCAGTTCTTCTGTAGCATCAATATATGTTATTGATATTTTATTTTGTTGCAGGTAGGCTTCATAGAACTTCATAGACGCCCGGTGCAATACTAATTTTTGTTTGTGAAACTTATATTGATTGAAGTACAGGCACTCTTCAACAAGATACAGCTGCCGTTTTGCATCAATGGCAGGATTCAGTTTAAATAACTGGTGAGGAAATACAATTGAGGCAGTTAACATCAATTTTTTTAAACAAAATTGTTTTCGTTTTGTTTAGTTGGAAAACGCTGCATGATGCAATCTTTAAGAGATAAAAATATTTTAGTTGTTGGGGCTACAGGTGGTATCGGTTCGGCCACAGTTAAATTACTCGCCGGGTCCGGGGCTTCGCTTTTTTTGACTGGTAGAAATGAATCTAAGCTGAGGGCAACAGCCCAATCCTGCGGTGTACCAATTGATCAAACTTTTGTGCTGGACATATCGGAACCGCAAGGAGTAGCCCAATTAAAAGAAAAATATTTTTCCCAATTACCTACGATTGATATTTTGATCAATGCCGCCGGTATAGGGATCATAAAAACAATGGATACATTAACTGAAACAGACTTTCTACGTTCACTTAACTATAATTTATATGCGCCTTTTCTGTTGGTAAAAACATTTTTGCCCGCCATGAAGGAATTGAAAAGAGGTTTGATCATTAATATTCCCGGTGTATTGGGTAAAGTGCCGATGGCTGGTGCTGCCGCATATAGTGCCAGTAAATACGGCCTGGTAGGAATGATGCAAAGTATCAGGGAAGAATTAAAACGTACCGATATCCGCATCACAAATTTATTCCTGGGCGGTGTTGATTCTCCTTTCTGGGATACCATTGATCTAAAAGTACAAAGGGAAAAAATGATACGGTCGGAGGAAGCTGCCAAAGCCATTTGGTATTTGTGCCAACAACCGGAGACTGGCGTTGTAAGTGAAATGGTATTACAACCCTTCAATCACCAGGCTATCTAAAAAAAAGTTTATAAAATAAATGCTATGATTAAAAGATTTACTACAGCAGACATTCTGCTCCTGTCAGCCGCATTCCTCTCACTGATTTTTTCTGAAGTCGCGTGGTTTAAAGGTGAAAGGGAGACGGCGATTTTCGTTGGCCTTTGGGTGCCTTCCATTCTCGGGTTTGGCCTTTATCTCAAACTTTTAAACAGTAAAAAGAATGACTGATTTTATACCATATTTCGCAGGACTTATTACATTGATGTTTGGTGCAGGATTTTACCTTTCGCTACAGGAGGCAAAAAGAAAAAGGTAAAAACATTTCTGTCCTCAATGTTCTTCACACATTATGGTGATCTTTATGCAGTGATTTATTGCCGGTTTATCTGTATTTTTTTAGACCCGTTGAGATAAATACCTGTGTACCGTTATCAACTTCATTTGCCCATTGCTTTAGTAACTCGCTGCCTATCGGTTCGTAAATATCTTTTTTCGACTGGTCCGTGGGTAATTCCTTTATCGGTAACAATACCAGCGAGTGTGGTTCAACATAATCATAATGATTGTCTAATGTTAATCCTATCACCTGTACAAATTTAAACCCTTTTCCTTCCAGCATTTGCAACGCATGAATGCTTAACCTGACTGAGTCGGCCTGGCCATCTGTTATACCTTTCCTCATAACTTTTGATTTAATTTGTTTTTATCTCTAATAACAAATAACTATGATTAAAGTTTTGAAAAATGTTGAACTGGAAATTATTTCCCTGTGAGGATTTTTTTTAATTTAATAATTCACATACAGAATTGCTGCCATTATTCAAGTAGTAGTATAAGCCAAACGATAGATGAGTAACAACGATTATAATGCGTGCAGCTTAAAGATTTCAGCCATGATACATCTAATGATTAATTCGAACTCATCAGACATTCAGGAGATGCCTGATCGCCCGGTTAATTTTTCAAATCAATAGAGAAGAGGTTTAACTACTTCCCTCAATTCATAGACTTTCCTTCCTCCCTTTTATTGTTTACAACGGGCTCCGTATCGCCAAATCAGGCGGTGATGTCTATTCGTGCTGGCAAAGATCGATGGAACGGATTTACACTAGTTGGAGTAAGCGCAAGGATTTCAGGAGTTAAAAATATATATACTCTTATGACAAAAAGAGCTGCGATTTATGAATATTGCCTAATAACTATATGCTTCGAAAGAGAATCGCTTCCACAGACCAAGCCAGTTGAAACCAAAAATTTCGCAATCCTATCTTAACTCCCTCCTCGTTGAAAATTAATAAACAGCAGTGAACCAACAGGATAATAACCTAAGGGTAAATTTCTTCGCCATGATGCAAGAATTTCGGTTTCAAAAAAAATGCAACCACACTGGTTGCAATTTTTTTTATTTTTATTTTTTTGCACCAATGTCTAATCAGTGTTTTATGTTGGAATAATGCACGGGTAATTTATTTTTTCAGGATTCGTACCGTGTTATACCAATTAGATATTAATACTTGTCTGTCAGCCTGAGCTTGTCGAAGGTGATCTTCCTAACTAACCCGGCTTCGACAAGCTCAGCCTGACAATTCTTCGGTGGTGCAGCTTTAATTTCTATTTG
>JBDSBG010000020.1:0-6713 GCA_039921685.1 Ferruginibacter sp. | reverse complement strand
TCATTTAAAATCTTATTACCCCTATAAACCAGCCGGAGGTCTTCCAAATCTGTAAATTCTCTTTTTTGCATTTGCAAAAAAACAAATTATTCAGAAATGTGTCCACACGATAGGATTATATCGGGAGGCTGTTATCGATTACGGGGGTCTTTTTTTGTGGCATATCCCGATGAATCGGGGCTTATTTTTGGACAGGCAAAAAAGAAGAAGGGTAAATCGAAAAGTGGTTGATGCGCAGCCCTGCGGGACATTTAATTACAAGCATTACCCCGCCCATTCACGAAAACAGCTAAAAGCCGGCGTTATCGAGCTAACAAAGCAGGTAAAATATAAATTAAGTAGTAAATTAGTTCATCAAAACTCTAACGCATCAACTCCGCCTTTACATGAAATTTCTTATGCGTACCCAGCTTTTATTTGCCACAATCGTTGCCTGTTTATGCTTTTCCGCAAAGGCGCAAACAGATTGGGCAATAAAACCGACATCCCTCAATGATAACATGAACGATGTTCGCTTCTTTGGAAATTACGGCGTGCTGATCGGTGATCATGGCATTTATTACAATACTACCGGGGCTGATAATCCTGCAGGCTGGAAAAGATATAACATCACAACCTCGCCCTCAGACAGCGCAAGACTCCGTGCAACAAAATTTGTTCAGCTGGCTTTTACCGGGAACTCGACCGTATTTTTTGCAGCAGGTAATGATACGGTTTCAAACGTAGCGGTTTTATTACGACTGAATTTAAGTGATTCAAGTTATTCTTTCCCTTTTATCGGAAATAACGGCTCCCGTTTCAATGGTATCGCAGCTGTTAACTATTACTATTCCCCAGGCAATATCGTTGCTGTGGGTAACCAGGGCCTGGTAGTCTCCTACTCGATCAGTAACAATGACGTGACCCAGTCTGCTTTCCACACATATGCCAACCTGCAAATGATATATTCACGCAGCAGGTATAACGGGCACGCGGTTATCATTTCAAATGATTCCATTTATTTCGGCACCGCAGGAACTAACTTTTCTGTCGATTTCGGCCAAAAGCTTGGGCATCATGTGAATGATGCTTTTAGTGATGATAATAGCAGTACCGCCTATTCACTCGATAGCCAATCTGTTTATTATGGCTCGTATTCTTCCAATTTTCTTTCTGAATACAATCTTGTGTTTAAACCGGCCAATCTCCGCTTTAATTCAATAAGCCCCGCAGCAGCAGGTGGCATGAAGTACGTTGCAACCAACAAGGGTATCTATAAAATTTATCCCACCACTATTCTTGAATACCAACCAGGCAGCCAGGGCTTACCAGTTAATAAGATATGGTTTAATCAATACGCAGCATTCGACACGGGATACGCAGTGGGAGCAAACGGACTATTATTAAAGACTGTTAACCTGGGAGGTCCCGTAAAACCTTACGCTCAAATAATAAGTGCAGCTGGTGGATGTGTGAATGAATATTATTACTTAAACGGCTCTTATGGTTCAGGAAATAGCTGTAAATGGTATCTTGATGGAGCTTTTCTGCAGGATTATTGCGGAGGTTTTCCCTATTTTTTCAATGCCATTGGCACACACGAATGGAAATATATTGTTACGAATGCTGATGGACTATCCGACACTTCAATAAAAATTATCAGCATTACAGCAAAACCGCAGATCAATCTGCCATTTGTTGTTTCCGATACCGTTCTCTGCAAATCAGAATCCATTCAAATTCAGATTAGCAATACACAACCGGGGCATCGCTATGAACTCATACAGGCTAGCTCAGGCAAGTCATTTGGAACTATCAACGACAATGGCGGATCTGCTATGCTCGTAACCGATTTTATTGCTGATTCAGGATATTATTTTATCAAGGCTACCAACAATGTCAGCAGTTGCTCCGCCGATTTCACAAATAGGATACACATCAATGTTGAAAAAACAACATCCAGGTTTTCAGCTGTTAAAATAAATGTAGCTGTCGGGGAAAAGTTCAATCTATTTAATAACTGTACCGATGCAGCAACTTTCCAATGGACACTTCACCAGGATCCAAATATAAGTGTAAGTACTGCGGCTAACCCACAGGGTATATTTTATGCTTCGATTGGTCAAAAAACACTAACGCTGATCAGTACCAGCCCTCATGGCTGCAAAGACACAGCAACAGCTGATGTTGTTTTTGTGTACACGAAACCGAGCCCTCCGGATAAATGTTATGCACTTAACGTAAGTGATTCTGATTACGCTTATTTGCCTACGTCTTACCCGGCAGTGGGTTTGCCCAATTTTAAACGACAACGGGTACATCATACCCGGGTATGGAAATAAAGCACTGGTTAAATCACGCTATGGCAATTCCAGGAAGTTAGCAAAAAGCAAGTCTACCTACCTGGCAAAATATTCGGAAGATGGCGCCCTTAAATGGATGCATTATATTGATTCGCTTGGAACTTTCACGGGAAGTGAAACAGATGCCCAGGGAAATATCTATGTGATCGGTTATTGCAACGTTGGAAGCTGGTATCACTTCAATAATGGCGATTCGTTGCGGATCGCAATAACCAATAACGATACTTCCGCCTTGTCATTTTCATTTTCATCTGATAACGGATTTTTGGTAAAGCTTGACTCTAACGGCCACTACCTGTGGCACGCCGTATTTGACGACCATTCAAGTTATGCACAGGGCTACCCGGTGCAGGGTGGCTTGCCCAACAGGATCATTGTAAAAAACGGGGAGATCTTTATAACCGGTAGTTTTCTTGCCAACCTTTCCTACGTAAGGAATGACATCAGCCAGCGTATGTACACCCTTACCAACTCTGTGTATGCAAGGGATAATCCAAACCGGTTCCTGGTAAAGATCAACCCAACTGGGTCCCTGGCCTGGAAAAGCTATGGCCACTATACTACAACCAACAGCACTGAACCTGCAGATATTGCGGCTGGTTTGAACGGTGATATTATGATGGTAAGTGACTTTGAGAATTCCGTGAAGTTTTATGATAATGACAGCACACTCATTGTGAATGAAACAGGTGTTGTTGCCAACAACCGAAGTTTTCTCATACGCATGAATAGTACCGGCCACATGGTTTGGAAAGCAAAGATCGAGCACCAATCGGGCGGGAATTTTCAAACTCAATTCAGCCATATCGTAACAGACAACACCGGAAGTGCTTACATAACAGGCGATATAGATATTTTCAGCATGCTGGTACCACTCCAGGTTACCAATGGCGACGGCAGCATCAGCATATCGGATACGCTTAGTGGCTTTGCCATTCTCAAGTTTGATATAAATGGCCGGTACCGTTGGAGTGTAGGTTCCAAAACAGCTTATTATGGCTGGGGTAAGGCGCTGGTATATAAAGCGGGACAACTTTATGCAGCAGGCAATGTCAGCAATAATGGTCAAAATCTTTCCAATTTCACGTTTACCTCAACAAACGGGGTAAACTATACGGGTAACTTCTTCCAAACAGAACTTTTTATTGTGAATTATGATACTGCCGGTGTTCTAAAAAAGGTTGCAAAAAGCGGGGATAACGGTTACGGACAGCTGGAGCCTCACGGCCTTGTGCTTGATTCGGCAAATAATTATATTATTACGGGGATAACTGATTATACTTCGGATACCACTAATGTAGTTTTCAACCAGTCCTTCCCGGTGCGTGGCGTAGATGTGTTTTTTGCAAAGATCTCATCTGACTTCTGCATCAACTGCGATATTGCAACCTGGACCGGTGCCGTTAGTTCCGCCTGGAATAACCCGCAAAACTGGCTGTGCAATGTTGTTCCCATTGCATCTACACCGGTCACGATCCCTGCAGGTACCAACTACTCTGCGATCATTACTTCCGGTCAATCTTTTTCGGTATGGAGCCTGGACATTCAGCCTGCTGCGACAATGACTGTGCAGGCGGGGGCAACGTTTAATGTATTGCATTGATTATTGGATCAGGATGTAATATTCATAAGATTAGCAGGATGCCGCTATTATCACGCTGGGCAGGCATGAAGAAGAAAGGTCTCAACAATTGTGCAAAGTAAACGCAGCATTTATAATTCGTAGTATTATGGATTTCACGGAGCTTTATTTATTTAAACCCAATAAACAGAAAACACAAATCATATCTACGTCATTATTAATTGCAACGGCTATCGATTGCGGGAGTCTTTTTTACTTCTTTTTAGGCAGGGAAAAAGAAGGATACAAATTGTAGACGGTTGCTAACATATTTATGACGCTAAAAACAAACGCATATTTTTAATAAAATCAACAGCTAACTTACAGCATCAATTTGCTACAGGTCGCCCCCTCAGAAGACTCAAAGATATTGGAAAAGATAGATCAATTATCCAAATTCGCTTTTTCGAAGTTCATCTATCTCGTTTCCAAAATCGGCCGATATAAAATGCTAAATCTCTTTTGACATTAATATTCTTGCTATTGGTTTTGATAACATTCTTATTGTGCTTACTTGCATTGAATCGATTCCATATCTTCTCCCCGCCCCTGGCATCACTATACTCAATCGATCTCAAGTTATCGAGCTTGTCGACACCTGAAACAAATAACCCAGATCATTTTGAGTCGTAGCTGCAATTGAAAAAGAGAGCCTGTCTTTTACCAAATCTAAGTTCACAGCAGAAGATAAAACTGCACCCTCAAAAATTTCTTGTTGAATTAAAATGTTTTTAAAAGTAAAAGCACATAGGATTATCTTTGAAAAAATGGAACTCTCATGAAATATCTACTTTGTTCATTTATTATATGCAGCCTTACTATTATTTCCTACGCTCAACCATCTAATGTTAACTGGCTGCGTTCGATAGGCGGAAGTGATCGTGATCAATTCCTCTCCAATACAATTTTGAGAAATGGCAATGTGGTATCAGTAGGTTATGTAAACAGCGCAGATGGTATTGCTGCTGGTAATCATGGCGCAAGTGATGCCCTGGCGGTTTGCACCAGCCCTGAAGGTATCATACTCTGGAAGAAAATAATTGGCGGGTCTTCAGAAGACGGATTCTTAAGTGTAGACTGTGATACTACTACAGACGGAAACATTGTTATCGGAATAACATCTGGTTCAACAGACGGCGATTTCGCAACTAATAACCACCCCGGCGACTGGGATATTTCGTTAGTCAAGTATAGCCCGGATGGAACTCCCCTTTGGTCAAAAACGGTCGGGGGTAGTGGCAGAGATATTTTGGGCCAGGTGACTGCCACTCCAGGGGGCGGATTTATTATGATCTCTTCCACAACAAGTAGTGCATCCGGTGATGTAACAGGAACCAATCACGGCGCTGCTGGCACAAAGGATGCCTGGATTGCAAAATTTGATATTAATGGAAACATTGAATGGCAAAAATTATTTGGTGGCTCATTAAATGATCCGGCTGGTATCGCCGAACAAGGTGGCACTATTTCTCCTTCAGGCGATGGCGGTTATGTGTTTGCATTCCCCGTTCAGTCGACGGATGGTGACCTGGAAGGACTACTACCCCCAGGCACAGTAATGGGTGAAAATGATATCTGGTTTGCAAAGATCAATGCTGTTGGTACAGTCGAGTGGCAAAAGGTTATCGGCGGCAGTTCAACCGAATCAAAACCACAGCTTTATTTATACGCCAACAGCATTTATCTATTGTTTCTATCTCAATCCTTCGACAGGGATCTTAATGGCAACCTGGGCGGATACGATGTAGCTGTATTTAAATATTCAGCGGGGGGAACCTTGATTTGGAAAAACCAGTTGGAAAGCACATCGTCCGATGGTGGTTCGGCCATTACAGCGAAAACGGGAGATCAATTGACCATTACCGGCTGGAGCTATTCGACGAGTTTTGAAGGTATTCCAGTTCTGAATTATGGACAAAACCTGATCCTCGTTTGCAGGCTAGATACCGCAAATGGTACGATCAAATGGATGAAAACTTTGAGTGGAAGCCAGGTTGACTTTGTTTCAGATGTGAAAATTGGCTCGAATAACGAACTTTATGTTGCAGGCTCTTCATCGTCAAATGATTATGATATTACGGGGAATCATGGAGATTTTGATGGGATCCTCTTTAAGATGAGTGGGATCAATAGTATCACGGGTACAGCATACATTGATGTAAATAACAACAATATCCTTGATGCAGCCGACCTTAAGCCCAGTTACATCAGGCTACAGTCAAGTAAAAACAACCAGGTTGTGTCGTCATCATTTACTAACGGTGGACTTTTTAACCTGGAAGTAGATACGGGCACTTTTAATACAAGGGTGAACCTGTGGAACAGCGGATACTATACTGCTAGTCCAGCCAGCTTCAACTGTACTTTTCTTTCGGTTAATCAATCATGTAGCAACAATGTTGCTCTCCAGCCTATTAATGACATTAATGACTTGCGGGTGGCGATTATCCCCACGACAATAACAAGGTCCGGGTTTGGAACGGATTATTTACTGGTAGGCTACAACGTTGGTACAACCACTATCAGTTCTGGTACCATTAGTTTAAAAAAAGATCCCAGGTTATCATATGCGAATTTCTCCATTCCGCCAGACAATGTATCCAGCGATAGCATCACCTGGAACTTCAGCAACCTTAACCCTTTTGATAGTTTGAGGTATATAATACGTCTTGATGTACCGCCGCCACCGTCAGTTAATTTTGGTGACATCCTGTATTTCTCCGCAAAAATCCTTCCTGTAGCGGGCGACA
>JBDSBG010000019.1:0-5572 GCA_039921685.1 Ferruginibacter sp. | reverse complement strand
AATACCAATAACCGGTGCTAAACCAACTGTAACGCAGATATTGACGGCAACGTGAAAAAACAGAATACTGGCGACACAATACGCATATACCCGGCTAAAAGTACTTCGTTGTCGTTCGGCAACATTGATGATTCGGAAAATGAGCCCCATATACAACAACATCAGCAACGTGCTTCCCCAAAAACCAAAATTTTCTCCAACTGATGTAAATATAAAATCAGTGTGCTGCTCGGGTACAAAATCGCCCTGGGTTTGTGTGCCTTTTAAAAAACCTTTGCCAAGCAATCCACCCGAACCAATGGCAATCTTGGATTGCTTAACGTTATAATTCTCTTTATCCTTCTTTGCTTTTTTTGAAGTTAATTCTGTTGCGTCAAGGGTAGCCGTTGTCTGTTCTTCAAATGGATTATCGCGGCCCACCATGCTAAAGATCCGGTCTGCCTGGTATTTTTGAAAAACATGTTGAAATAAAAAGGGAACAGCTACTCCCACAAAAAGCGAAGCTACGATCCAAAGCCCGATAATGACCAGCAGCAATCCCTTGTTCCTTTTTATTTTTCTTTTTAATAAATAAATACAAAGCAATGCTACCAGCGTTAGTGCAATGATCAACGTTAGTGGTGGAAAAAGCAGGGTTATCACAAGCAATATACCAAGAGAAGCGCCAGCTATTAAGTAGCCCGGTGGAAAACCTTCGCGGTACATGGGTAATAAAAAAGAAAAATATACCAATGCCAAACCGGTTTCATTTTGCAGGATGGAAAACACTACCGGCAAAAAACAAATACCGGCTGCAATAAGTTGCGACCGCGTTTTACTGAAGTCTGTATCATTCCTTGATAAATATTTTGCCAATGCGAGGGCAGTAAATATTTTACATGTCTCCACCGGCTGTAGATTTATAAACCCTAAAGGAATCCAGCTTTTAGATCCATTTACATTTTTACCCACAACAAATGTTGCCATCATCAATATGATGCCGAGGATATACAGGAGATTGGGCGTGGCTGTAAAAAACTTACTGTCGGTGAGTAAAATAAATGTAGCCAGTATGACACAAAAGCCAAGGTATAAAAATTGTTTGCTGTAATTTTTTTTAAATTCAAAAAGGCTTTTGAAGAAATCATCATTGGCTTTGTACTCCACAGAAAATATGCATACCAGCCCGATACAAACCAGCGCTGCATAGAGCCATATTATGACCCAATCCTTTCCCCTGAATACAAGCTCTCTTTTTTGAAACATGTTTTAGGCCTCACCCCCAGCCCCCTCTCCCTCCAGGAGAGGGGGCTAAGAATTCTTTTAGTGAATATTTACTTTACTTAAGCGTTTACTGGTTATTGTTATTTACAGAGTCCATGGTTGCTGGTTTCTTTCTATCCTGCGGTAAAATGGCTTCTGGTTTTATATTGTTGCTATCATTGCCGGCAGGCGGTAATGGTTTGCTGTCCTTCTCTGACCTATCGAGCTTTTCAAGCGCATCATTGGTATCTTCATCTTCAAGGCCGAGGGTATCTTTCACCAACCTTATATAACCCCTTGCGATAAGGTATGCTGAATCACGTCTATGCATAAGTGAATCCTGTGTACGCACGGCCGCATAAATTCGCGGGGGTATGAGGTTTAGTTTTGATAATGATTCCACTTTATCCTGCCTTTCTTTTCCTGCAATAGAATCGGTCAGGTATTTTTCAATCATCAGGCCGGTGATGGGTGCAGCAAATGTGCCTCCAAACCTGCCGCTGTTTTCCACCACACACATGATTGCGATCTTAGGGTTGTCCCTTGGCGCAAAACCGCAAAAGAAAGAGTGATTGGGTTGTTTCTCCCCGCGAAAATAATTTTCAACTGTTCCGGTTTTACCGCAAATAATGATGCCTTTTACCTTTGCACCTACACCTGTTCCATGATCAACCACACCTTCCATGCCATCATGCACGGCTTCAAAAACACTGTCAGGAATATCAATGTTCCCATGCCTTTCTTTGAACTTTGCAAGCAAACCAAATTTATCTCCACCTTCTATTGAATCTACGATATGTGGAATCCTGTACCAGCCTTTGTTAGCAAGATAAGCCATTTCATTAGCCACCTGCAGTGGGGTTACATCTACTTCCCCCTGGCCTATACTCACTGAACGAAAGTTGCAATAGTTCCACCTGCCTTTGCCATAAACCTTATCAAAAAGGGCGGGCGTGGGTATTGTGCCGCGTTTCTCTGATGGCACATCAACGCCGAGTTTATGTCCAAGCCCAAATTCATACATATATTGGTCCCACCTGGAAAGGCTGCTATCCTGGCTGGGATAAGCCTTGTTTTCAATTACCTTTTGCATCACCGTAGCGAAATAAGTATTATCTGAAACGGTAATTGCGCTCCTTAGATTGAATGTGCCTTTATCCAGGCATTTCATTGGATGAGCACCACCGCAGCCGTAAAAAGCACCGCTGCAGGATACCCGAAAATCTGTATTGATAACACCTTCATGCAGGCCTATGAGTGCCTGCAACGTTTTGAATGTAGAACCTGGGGAATAGGTGGCGGCTACTGATCGGTTGAGCAATGGAAGAGCAGGATTCAATAACAATTCGGCAATATGTTTTTTTCTATCGGCACCCGTTAATAATTTTGGTTTGAACGTAGGGCTGCTTACCATACAAAGAATGCCACCGGTGGCGGGATCAACAGCCACGATCGATCCCAGTTTATTTTCCATTAACTTTTCACCAAGCGCCTGCAGTTCGATATCAAGGGAAGTGTACATGTTCTGCCCTGCGATAGCAGCCGTATCATAAATTCCTTTTTCAAGTTTGTCGGTGAGCCTGTTCTTGTTATCCCGCTTATAGAATTCAATGCCACGCTGGCCCATTAACACTTTTTCATAACTGCGCTCTATTCCCGTTTTCCCGGCATAATCCCCCGACATGTAGCCGTCGGTGGGATGGCTCTTGATAAAATTTGTATCCACTTCAGACAAATAGCCGAGTATGTTGCCGCCTGCGTCATAAGGATAATCTCTTACCGGCCTTTCCTGCAGGAAATACCCCGGGGCAAATTTGAACAGGCTCTCCTCTATCTTCGCCCTTTTTTCCTGGCTAAGCAAAGCTTCGAATACGGATGGACGGTAGCTCCTGTTTTTGATGATACTGTTAAGGATCCGTTTCCTGAATTCTGCGGTATCAATTCCAAGTATCTGGCAAAGCAATGATGTATCTGATCCTTTTATCTTACTGGGAGTAACCATAAGGTCGTAGATAATGGTGTTTTGAAGGATCGTCCTGTTCTTCCTGTCGTACACAAGGCCGCGGTCGGGATATACCACCTTACGGAAAATTCCCTGGTCGTCTGCCAGTATTTTGTACTTGGTAGTAATTACCTGCAAGGAAAAAAGACGGGCTATAATAATCACGATAAGCGCAATGAATATGAGCCGGATCACATTTTTTCTTGACTGGTTAAATACGGACACTTGAGGTTGTAGGTTTTTTGATAGTGGTTACTTACTTTTTCAGTTGATAAAGTTAATAAAGTTGAATGGGTTGACAAGGTTGTTTGCCTCTATCAACTTTATTCACGCTATCAACCTTTCAACTATTATCAACCCTGTTAACTTTTCCACTCACACCGTATTCGTTCTGAACTTTTGTTTCCTGGTAAATAATAATTCGGTGATTAGAACCAGCAACAAACTGATGATGGTTGATAAAAAAGTTTTTACAAAGAAATACCAGATATCGCCAAACTGCAGCGCTTCGAGAAAAAACAGCCAGGTATTGTGCAGGAGGCTTAGCACGCCGGCATAGATAAGGTATGGCAACATGCCTCCCATACTTTTAAATGAAGGTTCTTCATAATTGGTATCTGCACCTTCCTGTGGTATAAGCAGGTTGATCAAAAAAGGGCGAAAATAAGCGATGAGCACACAGGCGGCTGCATGAAAACCGTAATGGTGGCGAAAACTATCGAGTGTAAACCCGAGGAGAAAAGCGATCAACATCAATAATGTGCGGTTCATTTTAAATGGCAGCCATAAAACAAACATAAAATAAATATAAGGCGTCACCATTTGATGCAATCGTATCTTATCCAGTACATATACCTGGAAAATAATAAATAATGCAAACCGGACTATATTTTTTACTAAGGTGCTCATTCAAAAAACTAAGGTTGTTTTTTTACTTTATCCAATATTGTGTTGATGCCTTCCTGCTGTGCATTATCTATTACGTAAACATATTGCAGGTTGTAAAAGTTAGCTGCAGTATGTAATTTTACTTTCACATAACTTGTACTCACTTCATTGTACACGGCGTCCACGGTACCAATCAGCATGCCCCGGGGAAACGAGGTACTAAAATCAAATCCACTTGTGATCACTGAATCACCTTTTGCAATTTTCACTCCCTTGGATATGCCGGTTAAGGTAACACTGTTTGCTTCTTTCCCGTCCCAGATCACGGTACCGATCTCTCCGGTTTTTAAGAGTTTGCCGCTGATTCGGCTGTCTTTATGAAGCACGCTCATTACCACTGCGAAATCATCTGTTACATCGGTTACGATACCAACAACAGCATTGCCGGGATCTACAATTCCCATTTGCGGTTTCACATTTTTTAATTTGCCTCTCGATAAAACGATGAAATTATTTTGTGCAGATACGGAATTGGAAACAACAGTCGCAGCCATATAAGTATACTTCCGGTACTTCATAATAGAATCTACCTTAATGGAATCTACACCGGCCCTTGAGGTTGTATCGGGCAGTTCAAAATCTGACTTCAATTTATTGTATAAAACTTCTATGACCTTTGAAAGAGAATCATTGGTTTTTTTTAGACGGAAATAATGTTCTACATTACTGTATTGTGTGTTTACTTTACCAGTGAAACGGTTCGAGAAATTGCCAAAAGCTGCGTTGTGGTACTTGCTATAATGAACGATGAAATAAATACTTATAACCTGTAAGAGCAGGAAAAAAAGCAGGTTGAAATACCGACGGACAAAAAGAAAGATGTTACGCAAGGAGGAGGGATATTTGAAATTTTGAATTTTGAATTTTGAATTAAGACTTTAACTCTTTGCCTAATTCAAACTTCGTCCTTTCAAATCAATATTTTATATTTTGAATTTTGAATTTAACTCTTTGTTCCGTTCAAACTTCGCCGTTTCATTTAAAATTTAAAATTCAACATTTAAAATTTAAAATTCAACATTTAAAATTATGAGTTGATGATTTTCTCCTGATGAGAAATACTTTCCTGATGAATGGCTTTGAACAATTTGAGAATAAATTCTTCGCTTAAACCTTTGTCTTCCCCTTCTAAAATCATTTTCCCCAGAATTTCATTCCATCTTTTATTTTGTAAGACAGCTACATTTTTTTCTTTTTTCAAGGCACCAATTTTTTCAGCAACTTTCATACGGTTACCCAAAATTTCTAAAAGTTTGCTATCTGCAATGTCTATATTGGCTCTGAGTTTTATCATTTCGGTATTGTAATCGTCTTCTTCGATCGTCATTTTTTTGACTTTCAGATCTTCGAAGATTTGTTTCAAAACTGATGGTGTAACTT
>JBDSBG010000018.1:0-3841 GCA_039921685.1 Ferruginibacter sp. | reverse complement strand
TGTCTTCTGCTTTTTTTCGCTGTGTAATGTCACGCAAGTTACCCACAAGGGCATTTACTCCGGGTACAAGCAGCATGTTAGTAATGGTGCCTTCTACCCAAATATAAGTGCCGTCTTTTTTGCGATTTTGGACAGTTAATGGCAAAGGGACACCAGGGTTTTTAAAAACCTCCGCCATTGTTTTCATTGCCACGGCTTCATCATCAGGGTGCATCACCTCCATAACATTGCGGATTTTATTTTCCTCATTGGTATAACCAAAGGTTCTTTCAATCGCAGGGCTTATGTATTCCATTGTTCCATCGGCAGTTATTAGAGAAAACATATCGTTACTGTTTTCTATTAAGGATCTGAATTTATTTTCGCTTTTCTGCAATAGGGTTTCTGCTTTTTTTCGCTGCGTTATATCCCGTATAAAAGCACAAAAGAAAACATCGCCACCTTGTTTTACGGGTATTACCGTTAATTCAATGGGAAATTCCTCACCACTTTTCTTTAGGGCTGTTAACTCCAATAATATATTAAGGGCTTTTCCTTCGCCGGTTTTAAGGTAGTGTTTTATGCCCTCGTTATGATACTTGCGGAAAGGTTCTGGCACAATCAGATCAGACAGCGACTGCCCCATCACATCTGGTTCTTTCCATCCAAAAATTACTTCGGCCTGCGGATTCCAGAAAGTAATAGTTTCTTTGGTGTCAATGCAGATGATTGCATCTAATGCACCGCTCATAATCAGCCTTCTTTTTTCCTCGCTTTCTCTAATATCTTCTTCTGCCTTTTTGCGTTCAGTAATATCCTGGCAACTACCTATTGCCAAGAGTGGCTCGCCCTGGTCGTTATAAGTTATTTTCCAGCGTTCTTCTATGTATTTCACCTCTCCTGACGAAGTTATTATCCGGTGTTCAATCACGTTTTGTGTCTCATTAGTTGCCTGTATTGACTCGAGGAAAGCTTTATCTACTTTGTCTCTGTCAAGAGGATAAACATATTTCAGGAATTCTTCGTAGGTAAGTTCAAAACTGTTCCTTTCTATCTCAAAAATACGGTAGATTTCATCAGACCATGTTGACTTAAAATCACGCAAGTCAGTTTCCCAACTCCCTATTTTGGCCACCTCCTGTGCATTGGTAAGATGGGTTTGCTGCAATTGTAAATCAAGAGCGAGCAGACGATATTTTTGTTCGCTATTAACCAGTTTTTCTTCTGCTTTTTTACGTTCAGTAATATCCCTGGTAACACCCAATAAGGAAATGATTTCGCCTTGCTGATCTTTCAATGGAACAGCATGCGTCTCTAACCAGCGGCGGGTTCCTTTGAATCCTTGTATTTCAAATTCAAGCATTCCAGATTCGCCCTTAAAAATATTTTCTGTAAGTTTTGAAAATGCTAATCGATGTTCGGGAATAACAATGCCCAGTACAGATTTACCTAAAACCTGTTCTTCATTTTCGGCTTCAATCATGGCAAGACCAGCAGGGTTCATCATTAAAACTTGGCCAGTTGAATCTAGCAATTTTATACATTCCGGCTCCGCTTCTAAAATGGTACGAAATCTGTTTTCGCTTTCGGCCAGATTAATTTCAGATTTTTTCCGTTCATCAATGTCCTGAAAGCTGCCGTAAATACGTTGACATTTTCCATCGACTATTTCTGCATTTCCAATAGCACGAATCCAACGTTCGTTTTTATTGGCTGTAACCAAGACGGTTTCAAGATCAAATGATTCTCCGGTGGTGCTTCTTTCGACCAGGGAGTTAATCATCTGGCGAAAATTCTCCCTGTAAAAATTGATGGCGGTTTCGAGTTGGGGTATAAAAGTTTTAGGGTCTGTCTCATGCAATTGGTGAACCTCATCTGACCAAAATAGCCTTTGATTCACTACATCCAGCTCCCAACTTCCAATTTTGGCTAAATTGCTTACCTGTCGGTTCAATTCTCTTAATTGCTTTTCTTCGGTAATATTTTTGGCAGTGGCATAGATCAGCCCTTCCGCTGAGGAGGAGTTGCAGGTCCAGCTTAGCCAAACGATTGCTCCAGTTTTGCTGATGTAGCGGCTTTCAAATGCGTTGGTTTTTCCCTCCGTTATCAAACGCTTAAAATCATTGATCGTGTTTTCCTTATCATCGGGATGTACAAATTCGGCAAACGAACGGTAGAGGATTTCTTCTTCTTTAAAACTTAGTAGCTCACATCCGGCCTTATTGATCTTCAGGAACCGGCCTTGAAAATCACCTATGCACATGATATCTGGAATTGTTTGATACAAATGGCTGAGATCATTTTCCAGCTTTTTCCTGTTAAGCTCAGAACCGATATACAACTCTAATTCTTTAAATATGCCGGAATAATTATTTAAATGATTTGCCCCGTGCTTTGTTCCAATTTTTAGTACGCCTGCAGCTTCGCCGTTAAATAGTAAAGGGATGCCCAATACAGCTTTTAATCCTATTTTTTTTGCCCCTTCTCTTCTTACAAAATCTTTATTGTTTTCAATATCATCCCAAAGCAGTTGTTTCTGTTGAGCCCAAACTTTGCCAACCATACTTTCAGACATTTTGAAAGCTTGAACCTTATTACTTTCTTCGTAAAAATTTTCATCTTTATTGTTGGCTACATAATGGCTCAACAATTTCATTTCACTCTTTTCCAGGTTAGCAATCCATACTTCCACCAGGTCAAAATTTCCGAAGCAGCTCACCGATTTACATAATTCGTTTGCCGCACTTACCAGGTTATTATTGGCATTAAAATTTGTACTGATCTGGGCTAATAATTCATTTCTTAACTCTTTAATCTTTTGCTCGGTTACATCCCGCTCAATAGACACCCAGTGGGTGTACCAGCCTTTTTCATCTGCCACTGGAGTCAACGAAAAGTTTATCCAGAATTCCTCTCCGTTTTTTTTATAGTTGATGGTGGTTAATTCGCAAGGTTCCCAATTTCTGATTTTACGGCCAATTGCTGCCAGTGCTTCTTTGTCAGAATCCGGCCCCTGCAGTATCCGGGGTGTTTTACCGAGAATTTCCTCCGCCGTATAGCCTGTCATTTTAGTAAAAGCTTCGTTTACATAAATGACTCTGTTGCCTGGTTCGTCAAATGGTTCCGCTTCGGTAATTAAAACAGCATCGTTTGTATGGGTGATTACACTTTCCAGCAATTTCAGTCTTTGCTCTTCTTCTTTTTGTTTGGTAATGTCCTGCACAGTTCCTTCAAATACAATCAACTTTCCATACGCATCCTTAACCAATCTCCCCAATTCATGTACCCATCGTATTTTGTTGCCAGGTAAAATTATTCTATGAATATGATCCAGAGGAGCCAGTCCCCGGTAAGCTAAATCCTGCTCTTTCTCAAAAAGCTGTAAATCGGCAGGATGAATGGTTTTTGTAAAATTTTCAAAGCTTAATTCAAAACTTTCTTTTTCTCTGCCCCATATTTTATATACTTCATCTGTCCAGCTAAGCGTGTTCCCGTCTAGCTCAAGGCGCCAATACCCGATGTTTGCAATGGCTGAAACTGCTTTTAGTTTTTCCTCTTCGTCTTTTTGTTTGGTAACATCTCTGGAAACAGAAATGATTTGCTGCACAGGTTCACCGGGTCTACCTACCGGCGATACCATCACATCCCACCATTTAAGGGTGCCTTTCGCAGTGGGGCATAAAGCTGTAAATTGTGCAGTTTCGCCTGTTAATACTTTATCTAATGATGCTTTTTCCAATGCCTCGTTTTCGCTGCCCCATAGCGTCCACCAGCTTTTGTTTTTAAAGCTGATAAAATCATCGATCTCCATCTGGCAAAGCCCGTTAAAATTCATAAACTGAAGCCGCCCTTCTGTATCTAA
>JBDSBG010000017.1:0-3171 GCA_039921685.1 Ferruginibacter sp. | reverse complement strand
TCTATTGCCGTTGACTTAAGTCAACGGCAATAGATAAAGCCAATTAAAAAAAACTTTACATTTGAAGGATGAAGTTTCTATTTAATTGTATCCTCATATCGTTTCTGTTCTCCTTTTTCCTAATCTCCTGTAAAAAAGATTCTTTTATCAGAAGCAGTGATGCATACCTTAACATCACCCGCGACAGCATAAAGTTTGACACCGTATTTACAACTGCCGGTTCAGTCACGCAGTCATTTAAGATCATCAATGAGAATGACCAAAAAATATTATTATCCAAAGTAAAGCTTTCCGGGGGGGCTGCATCTGCCTTTACAATAAATATAAATGGCAATCCAACAATTGAAGAAGACAATATTGAAGTCGCAGCCAATGACAGTATTTATATATTTGTATCTGTTTTTGTGGATCCTACAACGGCCATCCTTCCTTTTATTTTACAGGACAGCATTTTAATAAATTATAATGGCAACAATCGTTTTGTGCAATTAGAAGCTTACGGACAAAATGCTCATTTTATAGATAACGCCTTACTCACAGGCAACAACATATGGTCCAATGACCTACCCTATGTGATACTTGGAGCCGTGCGTGTTGATACAACAGCAAGCCTGACGATTGAAGCGGGCTGTAAAATTTTTGCTCATGCCAATGCGCCCTTTCTTGTTGACGGCACACTTATTATAAATGGTGAAAAGAACAATGAAGTAATATTTCGTGGCGACCGGTTAGATACCGATTATAAAGATCTTCCTGCAAGCTGGCCAGGCATTTATTTCAGGGGAACAAGTAAAGACAATGTGTTGACTTTTGCGGTTATAAAAAATGCAAATGATGCGATAGTTGTCCAGGAGCTTTCTATCAACAGCAATCCAAAACTTATCCTGCACCAATGCATCATCGACAATGCCTTCGAAGCAGGATTGTATGCAATAAATGGCAGTGTACAGGCGGATAATACTTTAATAACAAACTGCGGCAACAATATTGTGTTGCAACTCGGCGGTGAATATAATTTTACAAACTGCAGCATTGCCGGTTATTCTAATCAATACCTGCTGCATACGAATCCCGTATTGCAGGTATCGGATGCTACGATTAATAATGGTGCAATTACAACAGCTGACCTCAATGCCTCATTTGTAAATTGTATTTTTTGGGGAGATGCAGGTGTGGATGATGAAGTTGCGGTTGACAAGGAAGGAAGCGGCATCTTTAATCTGCTGCTTGAAAATTGCATTTATAAAGCCCTGAATGATCCCGCAAACACAACATTAAATTCTTCCATATCAAACCAGGATCCTTCTTTTGACAGCATCGATGTGGCGAATAAATATTATGATTTCAGGATAACAAAAAATCCTGGCGCACCCGGAATCAATACAGGAATAAATATTCCTTTTTCATCTGACCTCGACGATAAGCCCAGGGCTGTAGGATTGCCGGATATCGGCAGCTATGAAAAACAACCTTAGGTATTTAACGGCTTGGTTCTTGCCCACAACACGATTAGGCCATGATACGTATCCACATCATCAGTGTTGGGAATATTTTTACTCTCAACAAACTGGTTAACTCAACTTTTTTACTTTTCAAACGTATATAACAATAAATAAAACAACATGATAAAATTAATTGTCATCTCATCTCTCGTAATAACGTCAACTATGGTACAAACAAACACAATCCAGGAAACCGCCGGAGAAAATTTTATAACAGTTAGCAATGATAGCCCAAAAAATATTTATGGGTTTAAAGTAGCATCGTTGGATGGCAGCACCATCGACTTCTCAACTTTTAAAGGGAAAAAAATATTGATCGTTAATACTGCTTCCGAGTGCGGCTACACGCCACAGTATAAAGAACTCGAAGAGCTATATAAAAAATACCAGGGCAAATTGGTGATCGTAGGTTTTCCTGCAAACAATTTTGGTGAACAGGAGCCTGGTACAAACACAGAGATCAAAGCTTTTTGCACAAAGAATTATGGTGTAACATTTCCTATGGCAGCAAAAGTTTCTGTAAAAGGAGATGATATTGCACCGATTTACAAATGGCTTACACACAAAGACGAAAACGGTGTACTGGATGCTGAGATAAAATGGAACTTCAATAAATTTCTTTTGGATGAACATGGAAAAATGATCGCTTATTTTCCAAGTAAGGTTACACCAATGAGCGAAGAGATCACAGGTAAGCTTTAGTCTTATCAGGTTTTCAGGAATTACAGGATTTTTATTTTTATGTAGCTTATTTTTCCAATCCAGCATTGGAATTAATTAAGTTGGTTGTTGTAGGTTTTCTGCTAATAATTTTCTCATACCCTGGTTCGGCAAGTTTACCCTGAGTTATGTTGTTAGCCTGAGCTTGTCAAAGGCGATAAAACCTTGCCTTGAATAAAAAAAATATCTGCAAACACAGACGAACGTCAATTTTGCATTAGCGGTCAATGCAAAGCGACACTGTACAATTGGGGGAATCTAATTCTCGACTGCGTTTTAGTTTCTCATTTTAATATTACAAAATGGCTAATAAAAAAACATCATTAACAAAACCAGGTAGTCAAATAAGAAAACTTAGTTTTCTAATTGGCAATTGGCATACAACAGGAGAGATTTTACAAGGTGCTCCTAACTCTTCAAAGGAAATTAGGGGCATGGACACATACGAATGGATTTCAGGAGGGTTTTTTATACTTCATCGTGTAGATGTTTTGATGGCAAACGAAAGGACAGAAATTATTGAAATAATTGGCTATGATAAAAGCAAAAAATCTTTCTTTATGAAGTCTTTTGACAATCAGGGTGAAGCTACTACTATGTATGCAGTCGTAGAAAAATCCGGAGTTTTAAAACTTGGGGATGAAAAAATGAGATCTACTCTTACCGTTAACAAACGGGGTAACTCTATGAATGCGAAATGGGAGCTATCTGACAATGGAAAAGCATGGAAACCCTGGATGGACATTCGGTTCATCAAATAAAAAAGGGATAACGCAGCAAGCTTCTTCCAATTGTCAATTACCTATTGTCAATTGTCAATTATCTTTGCCCCATGCAATTCTCCCAGGTCATCGGCCAAAAGGATTTAAAAGTTCAGCTCGTACACATGATCCAGCAAAACAGGCTGAGCCATGCATTGTTGTTTTTAGGAAAAGAAGGAAGCGGTGCC
>JBDSBG010000016.1:0-4120 GCA_039921685.1 Ferruginibacter sp. | reverse complement strand
TTTGCTCTTAATCCATGGTAACTCAATCTTAAATATTCATCACACAATGCATTGATATCTGTTGGCTCTTTTACACCACTGCTACTGCGGCTATGTTGCAACATTCCTTTTACAATGGCATCGGCCCTTTTGCCGTGATGATTTATTTTTTGTTCATTAGCTTCAATATCATTAGCAAGAATTTTCACTTCTTCAAAATTAGCTTTCTCTATTTCAGTTTTCATTTCACCAATCAATTCTTGATTCACTTCGCTAAAATTATTAACGAAGTTCAACGGGTTTTGAATTTCATGCGCAATGCCGGCAGTGAGTTCACCGAGGCTGGCCATTTTTTCTGATTGTATGAGTTGTGTTTGAGTAGATTTTAAATTTGTAAGAGCAGTTTCTAAAACTTTATTTGTTTTTTGCTTTTGCCGGTTGTTGCGGTAGAGTATTAATGCAATCAATAAAAATACTCCGAGGCCTGCTAGCAAAGCGTATGTCCTTATTTTGTTTTGGTAAACTACTTTTTCTTTTTCCAGCTTCTGCAAACGCAACTGTTCCCGGAAACTTGCGGATTGAACGTCGGTCAGGTTTTTAATCCTGATCTTGCTGATGCTGTCTTTAGTTAACAATGTTAGTTCCTGGTATTTAAAAATACTATCAAGTTCATTAGTGAGTTTATAAGCCAGGTAGATATTTTCATACACAGTTCCCAGGTTCACCGTTCGTCCTGTTACAGGTCCTAATTCCCGGATAATCGCAAGATTTTGCATACCATATTTCAAAGCAGAATCTTTTTGCATTTTCGAAAGATAAAATTTGGTCAAGGAAAAATAATTACCACTTAGGCTATTCCTGTTGTTTTGCTCACTGGATGTTTGAATTGCCCGATAAAAATATTGTCGGGCCAACTCTTTATTTCCTTTTTTTGAATATATCTCGCCGGTAATTTGATATACCTGGCCAAGGTATTTTTTAAATCCTGATTTCTTTACTTCCTCTTCAGCCTGGCCTTCAAAAATTAAGGCAGAGTCCAGTTTATCAATGGAAAAATAACTTCTTCCCAGATTCATATTTGCCAGTCCCAGGCGAATACTATAATTGATTTCCGCTCCAATTCTCCTGGCTTCCTTAAAATGAAATATTTCCTGCTGTTTGTTATCTGTTTGCCACATCAGGATGGCAAAAATGTGATGAGCATAAGACAGCATCAATAGACGGTTGCTCCCGGAAAAGGGGATGGAGGTAAGTGACCATGATTTTTGATTTTCATTTTTTTGATTTTCTGTTATCGCAAATGCTTCCAGTAAGTTTTGATGTGCATTAGCATATCGCCCCATGCCTATTAACTGGTATCCTTTTTCAATCAAAGCATTGGCTTCGGCTAATTTTTCATTGTGCCTGCGGGAAAGCAGCAACTGCTGTTCAGCGTAGTAAAGGGCAGAATCCCTGTTTCTTTCTTCATAATAATTATAAATGTTCTGACAGGTTTTATAACGCACAAGGTCGTCAGCTGCCTTCACCAAAATATTTTTTAAACTGTCGGGAAAATTTTGCTGGGCATTCACCAATAAAGGGAATACAACAAATAGCACTATTTTAGAAAAATGCTTTATCATAATGAATGATTTGGCAGTTGAATAATAAATGTTGTTCCTTCGCCTTCCTGTGTCTCCACCTTCAACTCACCACTATGTCCCTTAGTAACTATATCATAACTCAATGATAAACCCAAACCTGTTCCCTGCCCCGTTGGTTTGGTCGTAAAAAATGGTTGAAAGATTTTATCCAATACTTTTTGAGGAATGCCCGGTCCATTATCTCTTACTGAGATTAAAACTTTATTGCCTTCCTTCTTTGTGCTTACCCAAACAGTGGGTTCGGCCCCCCTGCCCCCCGAAGGGGGGGGCTGAGCGGCTGCATAAAAAGCATTCGTCAACAAATTCAAAACCACTCTTCCAATATCCTGTGGAATAATATTGATGTAGCCGATTGATTCGTCGAAATCAGTTTTAATTGTTGCATTGAAGGATTTGTCTTTTGCACGTAGGCCATGATAGCTCAATCTTAAATATTCATCACACAAGGCATTAATGTCTGTTGGCTCTTTTACTCCGCTGCTGCTTCGGCTGTGTTGCAACATGCCTTTTACAATGGCATCTGCTCTTTTGCCGTGGTGATTTATTTTCTCCTCGTTGGATTCTATATCCGTTGCTATTGCTTTTACTTCTTCTAAATTCCCTTTTTCAATCTCTACTTTCATTTCTCCAATCAATTCTTTATTTACTTCAGAGAAATTATTTACAAAGTTCAACGGATTCTGTATTTCATGGGCAATACCGGCTGTGAGTTCTCCGAGGCTGGCCATTTTTTCGGATTGAACAAGTTGGGACTGCGTAGATTTTAAATTAGTAAGTGTTGTTTCTAAAACTTTGTTTGCTTTTTGTTTTGAACGAAAACGATAATAAACGGTTCCTGCAAGTATTAGTAATAATGCAGCTAGCCCAATAGTGAAATTCCTGGTGATAGAGCCGATTTTATTTTCACTTTGTAATTTAGTAATAGAAAGCTCATTTGCATTGATCTGCTGCTCTGTTTCAAAACTTAAAGAACCATATTTTTTTTGATCCTGTAACAAACTATCCTGTAAAGCGATAAAAGATTTATTGTAAAGATTGGCTTGCTGTAAGTTTCCTTCCCGTTCATATAAAGCAGATAATAATTTATAATCCATCAGCTTTTCCATTCTTAACCCCACTAATCTACTTAAATCCTGTTGAAGCAGTGCGATTGCCTCTGGTATGCGGTTTTGCTTTTCACGGATTAATGACAGAAAATAATCAGGATTTAGTATGCCTGCGGCAGCATTTGCCGGATAGTTGTTTTGCCGGATAATTTGCCAACATTGTAGCAGTAATATTTCCGCTTCAGCCAATTGGCCTGTTTTTATCTTGTATAATGCTTTCGTTTGCAAAGCAAAGGTAATACCATCTTTGCCCCTATCTGTCGTATCGCTAAGTACATTATTGAGAAAATATTCCACACTATCTGTTTTGCCTGACATTAAATTCGCCAGCGCAATATAAGTTGCCGTATTTCCTATATAAGCATTGCCTTTTTTTGAGAATTCGTTAAATACAGTTCTTGAATATTTCAATGATTCATTATAATCCCGGTCAAGAAAATAATAATTACCTAAAACAGAACTATGATTCGTCCATAGGTTAATATTATTAAACGTGGCAGAAAAAAAATCTGTTTTAATTTGGCTATTATTAGAAAGATAGCTGACAGATTTTTTCATACTATAAATAGCCTGCGCCATCAATCCTTTGGTTCTGTAAAAACCACCCAAAACATAATAGCAATCAGCTATGCCAAGCGAATCATTTTTTAATTGAAACTCCTTTAGCTTTCCGTTGAAATAAGCAAATCCATCATCCAGCATACCCGATGTGCGGTACGGAAGTCTTAATTGTCTGAAAAAATAACTGCGAATGTTTACAGCTAATAATGTTGTACCTGCTTGCAGTGATTCATACGTACGTTTACCATAACCAATGGCTTTTGACTTATCAGTTACGGTTAAACTATTCATAATGCTCCTTCTTACCAGGTAATTCCAAAAAATATTATCTCCCACTGTTAATTTTTCAGCAGCCTTTTCCAAAGAAGAGACAGAAGTATCGCCCAATGTAGTTTCCACAATTATTTTTGCAAGGCTGTTGAATATGGTTGTATCCACGCCTTTAGAAACATCTGTTTTTTGAATAACAGCTATAATGGAATCAACTCGGTTTTGCTGGGCAGTAAGCTGGCATGCGAATGCCAGTAGAAGGAATGTGACTAATAATAACTTTTTCAATAGCATACTAATTATTTAATTGGATAAGCGTGATAATAAATGTGGTGCCTTCACCTTCCTTTGTTTCTACTTTTATTTCCCCACCATGTGCTTTTATAATATCGTAACTCAAACTCAAACCCAAACCAGTTCCCTGCCCGGTGGGTTTGGTGGTAAAAAAGGGTTGAAATATTTTATCCAATACTTTTTGTGGAATGCCCGGTCCATTATCTCTTACTGAGATTAAAACTTTATTGCCTTCCTTCTTTGTGCTTACCCAAACAGTGGGTTCAT
>JBDSBG010000015.1:0-4811 GCA_039921685.1 Ferruginibacter sp. | reverse complement strand
GACTTTTAAATATTTTTTGTTGTTTCATTAGCCACTATCATTTCTTTTAGCTTTGGCTGAAGCCAACGGCAATGAATGACTTTTAAATATTTTTTGTTATTTCATTAGCCACTATCATTTATTTTTGCTTTGGCTGAAGCCAACGGCAATGAATGACTTTTAAATATTTTTTGTTATTTCATTGGCCATTATCATTTGTCTCAGCTTTGGCTAAAGCCAACGGCAATGAATGACTTTTAAATATTTTTTTTATTTCATTGGTCATTATCTTGTCTCAGCTTTGGCTGAAGAGAGCTGCAATAGATGAGTATTGGAATATTTTTCTCGCTTTATTTTTGATTGACTGTGTCATAGCTGAGCTCATATGGCAGGTCTTAAACCCTCATTGATTAAATCTCTTTTATGAATTCGCCTCATTGCCGTTGGCTTTAGCCAACGGATAAGAAATGAGAAAAGATTTGGGGCTTTAGCCCCATTTCTTAAAATGTCATTTTACAATTTTTAAAATGTTATTTCCAATAGCACATTCCAAACAGCGCTTATGATCGCAGTATTCATGTTTGAGGTGTATCAGCGCCTGGGAATCAAAGGCGGATTTGTTTTTTATATTCAGTGTTTCAAACCCTTTTGTAATATTATTTTTTTCCGGAGACAGTTGTTCCATCCAGTTCAATGCCTTTGTTTTGAATGACTCCTTGTTATTAAAATAACCATAGGCATATAACATGGGAATTACTGTATTGATAAGAATATTACGGATCATTTCTTTTCCGATCGATTTCCGTTTAAAAGCACTGGTTTCATCGAAAATATAATGATAGTGCCAGTAATCGTTTGCAGTTACTTTAAATAAATTCTCTGCATCAGTGCAGTTTTGAATTTCCCGGATCGTATCAAACAAATTGCTGCTTTCATGTATGAGCATGGCAAGTTGAGCCAACCTGATCGTGGGGAAATTAGCAGGGCGCATTCTTAAAAAATACAATGGATAATATGCTTCTTTTAATTTGTATTTGTTTTGAAGAAAACGAAATTCTTTCTTAAGCATGATGGGATAATCTTCATCAAAATTTTCGGTGAGTAAACCCGCCTGCCCCAGCAGCAGTGCCTCCAGTTGGATCAATTGATTCTTGTGTTTACCAAGTATTTTTAATGAAATGCTTTGTGCCATTTTTTCAAAAGCGTCGCTGTTTATTTTTGTTCCCAAATTGCGGGCGAGCATCCACCAGAAGCATTCTTCCCAGTGCTGGTTGTTTTTTTTCAGCAGGCTTTCTATGTAAACTGCTTTTTGCTGCAGCCGTTGCACTAATAAACTTTCTTTCCATTTTGCAAGCACAAGTTCATTGATCTCCTGCAAATGATTTTCGCAGGGAATAAAATACTGGCTATGTACCAGCTCTTCATATTTCTTTAATAATATTTTTGAAACCTTATTGTGTAATTCCAATGTTGGAAATGGTAGCTGCAGATCAACATCATCCTTCCACACCACGTGTAAAATAACATTGTTATAATTTTTATCATTGCTGTGGTTATGCAATTTCCAATCGCCTGAATTGATGTGCAATTCAATGCTTCCCGCCCAGGTAGTATTATCAATCTTTATTTTCCCGTTTAAAAAATCAGGCCCCTGGTTGGGATTACTATTCCCAGGGAAAATGATCTGCAAATCCTGCAGCTGTTTTGTCTGCAGGTTATTTGTGTTAAAGTACTGGAACTGCCAGATGTATTGTAATAAACGCTCAGTCATAAGGACAGGTTTGAAAATTTAGAAGTTTAAGTTTTGGAACTTCTAAAGTACAAACTGCAGATGTTGTGCACCGGGGTAAATGGACAGGAAGAATGAGTTTTTTTCTTTGGATTCCAGGTGGAAGTAACGAAGGAGAAAAGCAGACAAGAAGTTTTCTAGAGTGTTTTAAGCGATTGTACTACCCTGCTTACCGGCAAGCCCATTACGTTGTAAAAATCACCGTTAATGGATTTTATCCCTACAACACCTATCCATTCCTGTATGGCGTAAGCACCGGCCTTGTCGTACGGCTTGTATTTATCTATGTAAAATCGGATTTGTTCTTCATTAAGCTCGTGAAACGCCACCGTGGTGGTATCTGCGAAGGAAATTTCTTTTTCATTCTTTAAAATAACAACGCCGGTGATCACCTGGTGTGTGGTGCCTGATAATTTTTTTAATATCTCTATCGCATGGTTACGGTCTGTTGGTTTACCAAGAATTTCGTTGTGGCATACCACGATGGTATCTGCAGCAAGAATGGCTAAGCCGGATTGGTTCTTCTTTGAAACAACCAGCGCCTTGTTCCGGGCTATATAAATTGCTGTTTCTTCAAAGGTTAACCCTGGGGGAAATGTTTCATCAGTCTCGCTTACAATGACATCAAAGTCGATCTCTGCCCATTCAAGCAATTGTTTGCGCCTCGGCGATTGTGAAGCCAGAATTATCTTTTGCATATTTTTCTAAGCATAGAATTTAAAAAAGATCATTGATAAAATTCCTGCAAGCATTACCAGTTTAACCATTGAACTAAGTTTTTGGTAATCTGATGGCAGCACAGCTTTGTACAATTTCCTTAGTATGATAATCAGCGGTAGAATGATTGCCGTTATACAATAAATCGAAACGACCCACCAGCCTGATTGCCATGCATACAATTGTAAAATTACAAGTGTGCCAATGCATACAACAATCCATACCGCGGTAAACACTTTTGTTGCGGGTATACCCCACTCTATTGGCATTGTTCTGCAATCATATTTTGCGTCACCATGCATGTCTTCGATGTCTTTGATCACTTCTCTTATCAGTGAAACAATGAATGCAAACCCAGCATATAGAATCGTGAATTTATAAAAACGTTTTATTGGAAATGGATATGCGGTTTCGAGCCAGCCTTTATAATTGAGGATCGTTGCTCCGGCAAAAAAATAAACGACCACAATCACCCAGGCAGTTAGTGCCGCAATAATAATATTACCCGACAATAATTTCCTTTTGAACACGGTTGAATAAAACCAAAGCAACAACACGCAAATTATATTTGCCACAACGATGATCCACCTGCCGGTTTTGTAACTTATATAAAAGCTTATGATCACACCCAGGAAGGACAGAATAAGGTGCCACATAATAGCCCATCTTCGTTTAACCACTTTATCAACCACAACCTTATCGGGTTTATTCACGGCATCAATTTGCAAATCAAAGTAATCGTTAATAATGTATCCAGCAGCGGCAATCAACACTGAAGCCAGCATTAGCAGGTAAAATAAATAATCGAGCTGGGGATAGTGCGGGGCGGCGTTGTGTTGTTTGTATAGTGATTGTACAATGCAATAATAAAACAACCATTGTGTGAGTGCAATAAATACCAGGTTAGGCCAGCGGATAAGTCTTAAAAATGCGTCGAATAGTTTCATTGATAATTTTCAGGCGTTATCGGAATGCTGTAATTGCTTTGCCTTTTGTTCCGGTCTGTTTGCAATCAGATTTAAGGCTGGAACAAAGTTCTTTTATAATTAAGTATCCATGCCTGGTTTCTCAAATCAAACTTCTTCATCTCGAAGAAACAGCTTCATCAATGCTCCAGTGATCATTCAGTTTCAAAACTTTTTCGATTACATCCCTTACACAGCCATGGCCTCCATTGATCGGGGAGATATATTGTGATATCGTTTTTATTTCCGGAACTGCATCTGCGGGACAACATGATAATCCTGCAAGCTGCATAGCTTCCAGGTCTGGTATATCATCGCCCATGTAAAGGATTTGTTCGCTTGTGAGGCCATGCCTTGTAACAAATTCGATTAGTTTGTTTTTTTTATTGAGAACCCCCATGTAAATCTCATTCAAACCTAATTTCTGCAACCTCAATTTAACGGCTTCAGAATTGGCACCGGAAATAATTAAGATAAAGTACCCTTTTTTTATTGCCAACTGTAATGCATAGCCGTCTTTGATATTCATGCGGCGTGCCATCTGCCCGTCTTCCATCAATAATAATGAGCCGTCTGTAAGTACGCCGTCAACATCTAAAACAAACGCCTTTATTTTTTTGAAGCTGCTTAGAACATTCATGCTTGCAAATGTAAAATGTAAAATATTAAATGTAAAATGTAAAAGTTAAACCTTCAATCAAATGAAAAGTAATAGGGAATGTGAATTGTAAAAGTTGAACCCTAAATGAATGAAAAGTTTTAGAAAGACTAACTTTTACATTTATTATCTTACATTTTATATTTACTGCTGGTTATCACTTGAAGAACAATCATTCTTTAAATGTAAAATGTAAAATATTGAATGTAAAATGTAAAAGTGGGGACTTGAATAAAATGAAAAGTTTTTCAAAGACTAACTTTTCCATTTATTATTTTACATTTTACATTACTTCTGATTATCCCTCCATTCATACACCCAACTGCTTTGTATCATCTCAAGGTGGCCTTCATTGCTTTCAGATGCCTTGCCTGCAAAACCCGGGATTTCCATTACCCATTTATGAAGATCTGTGAAACGCAAACGGTATATCTTCCCCTCATTAAAATCATCGCCAAAACGTTCGTATAATTTCATAGCAATATCCTCATAATCTTTCCAATGAATGGGCAATTCGAAACTCATAAGATTTAATTTGATAATTTGATAATTGGTTGATTTGATAATTGAAGGAAATGAGCGGAATTTGAAGTGAAAGTAACAGGAATCATCAAATCATCAAATCGCCAAATTAGTTTTACTCTCCCAGGAACTGTGTCTGATCCGGCAATTTTACTATCACTTCTCCATTTCCATCCAATAA
>JBDSBG010000014.1:0-18261 GCA_039921685.1 Ferruginibacter sp. | reverse complement strand
ATTTTACAGAACCCCCGGTATTTTTTACATTGCTGTTTGTTGTACCAGCTCCTAGATTACACCAGGCTCCTATAACACTATCACCAAGGTAACCATCATGCGCTTTATTACTAAATTCGAAGAACACTGAGTTTTTAATTTCCCCGCCGGCAACGCAATATGGCCCCACGGAAGTTGCGCCATATATTTTGCTTCCCATTTTTACAACACTTTGCTCTCCTAACGAAAAGGGTCCGCGAATAAGGCTGCCTTCCATTATCATGGCATTTTTTCCAATATAGATCGGGCCCGTAGAGGCATTTAAAATACTATGTTCTACAACAGCACCTTCTTCGATAAAAATCTGGGCCTCATTTGAAAATCGGTTTGATTCAGGTATTGGGAAAGATTTTCGGTTTTCAGTAAGCAGATCAAAATCATGCCTGCTGGCCCAATCGTTGTATTGAAATATATTCCAGGGATGATGAAGTAACCTGATCTCATCATTATCAAACATGGATATCCGGTCATTCGCAGCTCTCAGTATCACCTCGAAATTCTTTAGGGTCGGGATAAGGTCTGCGTGTATGTGAAGTTCATCACCTACCAGATCTTCATGAGATGTAAATATTCTTTTCCCGGTTAATAGTTCCCACTTTTCTTTGATGGTAAGTATTCCTACCCTTATGTCGGCTACATGCCTTGTATGTGTAAATGGAAAAAGTAGTTCCCTGCATTTCCTATCATCTAAAAATATATTCATCTGCGATAAAAGTACTAAGAAGGATTTTTATGGAAAATTTAATTTTTTATTGCCGTTGGCTTAAGCCAACGGAAATAAAAAATCCTCCCGGAAAACCGGAAGGATCTTAAAGTATAGCCATGAAAAACAAACTTTAAATAAAGGCTCGCCTCTATCAAATTATTTTGCCTTCTTTTCGTAACGTTTTTTGAATTTGTCAATACGGCCTGCTGTATCCACCAATACATTCTTCCCTGTATAAAATGGATGTGATGTATTTGATATCTCAAGCTTGATCACCGGGTATTCTTTGCCATCTTCCCACTGGATAGTTTCTGAACTATACGCTGTAGAACGGCTTAAAAAAGTAGTACCATTACTCATATCCTTAAAAACTACAGTCTTGTAATTTGCCGGATGAATGCCTTGTTTCATATTATTATAGTTTTTAATACGGATTTTGCCGTATAGTTTTAAAGTGCAAATTTAGGAAAGTTATTGCAATTGGCAATAGACAAGTGACAATTGATAATTGACAATGGATAATTGACAATGAACAGCAGCGGATTACACTCCAGGTAGGACAAAATTGTCAATTTCCCATTATCAATCTTCAATTGAAAATCAGCTTTTCATGTTTACATATTGCAATGCAATTTCAAGTGACCAGGTTTTACTCAATTGAATCACGTCCTGGAGGTCATCGATTTTTTTGCCTGTTATACGGATGATGTCATCCATGATCGCAACCTGCACCTTTAGGCCGCTTTCTTTGATCAGTTTAACGATCTTTTTAGCATCTTCCTGTTTGATGCCATTTCTCACCGGTACTTCTTTTTTGGTGATTTTTCCACTGGGATGTGCCTCTTTGCTGAGGTCATACACTTCTGCAGCAAGCCCCTGCTTCATGCTCCTGCTAATCAAAACATCTACGATCTGCTGGATCTTCATTTCACTATCTGCTTCAAGGTTCACTTTGAAATCCTTTTTGTTAAGATCGATCACTACATGTGATCCTTTAAAATCAAAACGGTTGGTGATTTCTTTGTTTACAATATTTATTGCATTGTCCAGGGTTTGAAGGTCAACCTTGCTGACCATGTCGAATGAAGCCATATATTATTTTTCACAAAAGTAAAGTTTTAAAGGTTTTTAAAGTTCAAAAGGTTCAAAAGGTTTTAGGGACGGTGCCCGTAAAATCTTTTGAACCTTTTTTTAATTAAGAATTGTTAGCCCCCAGACTTCACCCGGTTCTGCTCCTCTCCTGCACCACCGGTTTTTCTTTTTTGATTTCCCTTGATAGGTTTACCAAAACGATAATTGAAACTGATCGTCACTACCCGGTTGTCATTATACTGACTGAAAGATGCCCGGGTGTTTTGAAAATTAATATTTCCGGTCACGATCCTTGGACCATATACATCTCTCAATGATAATTTCAGGGATCCTTTCTTCTTGAAGAGTTCTTTTTTAACTCCCAGGTCAAGCTGGCTCATTGAATGGAGCATGATCTGTCCTTCAAGAGATTTCGATCTGAAAAAGCCTGATACTTCTGCACTCCATCCCTTTTTAAAAGAAAACTGGTTATTTAAATTTACTGTGAAAGTAGATTGATGGATATCCAGGTTACTCCCATTCACGTTGCCTTTGAATTGTTGGTAATTTCCTTCCACGTATAACATTGAAGTGTACCATTTGGTGATTTTAATCTGTGCATTTTCTGAAAGGCTTATGTTATTGGCCAGCCCATAATTGCCTTTTGTTACTACCGTTGAAATGCTGTCATCAGGTTGTGTATTCTGCCTGAACGTTTCAGTAAAAAGGTCTTTGGTACGGCTATAGTTTAGGGTTGTTGTAAGAAATTGCCTGTAAGTATGTGTGAATTCAAACACATTTGAATACATTGGTTTTAAGAAAGGATTGCCTTCCCCATAAGTGTACTTATCAAGAAAAAATAAAAACGGATTCAGGTCTTCATAATCGGGCCTTTCAATGCGCCGCCCGAAAGAGAAACCAAATTGATTTTTATCTGTAGCGTCATAACTCACATACGCCGTTGGGAATGCATTTGTATAAGATCTCTCAAAAGTAGAATCCATGTCCCTGCGGAATTCGTTACCAAACTGGTGACCAGTGTAGTTGGTATTCTCCACACGCAATCCAAGCTGGAAGCCCCATTTTTTAACCGTCTTGCTAAGATTTACATAAGCCGCATTCACGTTTTCTTTGTATTCGAATCGATTTGTTTTTTTAATGTCAACTGTTTTAATTCCATTTACAACATTGAAATATCCGGCAGTATTATCTGTAGTAACATAGCTGAATTTTAAACCTGCATCCAGCTTAATGCCTTTTATTATTGTTTGTCTATAGTCAGTTTTAGCTGAATAGATCTTTATATCTGAAGGCAGTTCGCCCAACAACCTGTCGCTGTAACGCTCAGTCCAGTTTGAGTTGTAAATGATATTATCAAATTGCTGGTCCTTGTCAGACTTGTATTGCAGGAAGTCAACGTCAGCGGTTAGCTGCCGCCCGGTAGAATCAAAATTATGCTGGAAGTTTAAATTCACGGCAGCATTCCTCCACTTGCTGTCTTCAGTTCTCGTTGCAGTAACAATTGAATCCAGTATTCCAACACTGTTCCTTGGATAACTAAAACTGTTTCCTCCTTCACTTGCGGGTGTGGTATATCCTGTTAAGACAATACCAAATGTTGTCTTTTTTGTGGCGTAAAAATCAAGTCCAATCTTTGCGTTGTGATTATAATTCTCTTTTATTTTAGAAGTATTCTGCGAAAAAATTGCTTTTATTGATTTATCATCATTTGTATATGTGCGTGAAATATCAAGTTGTTGAAAACCTTTTCTATAGTTACTGCTAACAGTACTAAAGAAGTTTATTTTTCCCTGCCTGTAATTTGTATTGATGCTGTTATTGGTTTTTGAATAAACCCCTTGTCCATAAGCAAGATTTGCAGAACCATTAAACCCTTTTTGTTTATTCTTTTTTGTCTTGATATTGATGACACCAGCTTTGCCGGATGCATCGTATTTTGATGAGGGGTTTGTCATCACCTCGATCTGGTCGAGATTTGAAGCCGGCAGGCTGCGCAGGAAATTTGCCAGGTCAGCTCCGCTTAAATAAGCTGGTTTCCCATCAATCATTATTATTACAGCCTGTTTTCCTTTGAGGCTGATATTATCATCTTTATCAATGGTTACACCTGGCGCTTTTTCCAGTACCTCCATTACAGTACTTCCTGCCGCCGAAATCAGTGCGTCGGGGTTAATAATCATCTTGTCCAGCTTGCGTTCAATAAATTGCTTCTTTGAATTTAAAACTACTTCTCCCAGGTTCTTACTGTTGGGTAAGAGTTGCAGTGTGCCTGTTTGTGCCACATTTGTTACTGAATCTATGACTAGTGGTTGACTATAAGCCTTGCTATGCCCAATGGAACTCGCCGAAACTATATACCCGCCCGTTTTCACATTCTCGAAGGAAAAGTTGCCTTGTTCGTCAGTTATGGAGGTTTTTACCAGGGAAGAATCCGTTGAACGTAATAAAGAAATAGTGGCTGCATCAATGACTTTTTGGTTACCCCCATCTTTGATGGCCCCATAGATTTTCCCCGTGTTTTGAGTAAAACCGTAAAGGCTTATACTGGAGAGTGCCAGTATCGATAAAATTTTTTTCATGGTGCTACTTTTTTTTGTGTTTGTTATAAATCTGCAGTTGTATACTTTGATAACTACCTAACAAAAGTCAGTACTTTGTTTTGCATAGTACATTGTTTTGTACTGGGCGGTAGTATTTCTTGATGATTGGTACATTAATGGAGGGAGTAGCGGTGAAGCGGAAGTTAAAGTGGGTTATAATTCCTGGTCAAAAACCAGTGAGGCAATGAGCGGATTGAAAACAAACTGATGGAGAACTGACAAACGAGTAAGGATGGGTCGCACCTACTCAACGGAAATGCCCCGGCCAGGGTGCATCGGAGTGAGGGGCCGTGATATAAACCTGAGTTGTCTGGTACATGCCCGTGTCAGACTGGACTCCTCACAGTGTAAAAAATAAAAAAAGTTGCGGAATGGATCAGTTAATACAATGAAAATTAGTTGTTACTAGTCATTGTGGGACCGGCGCATTTTAGCTATGGCAATTAATATGATCCCGCTCAAGACAAGCAGACTTGCAATAATTTCTGCCTGAGTCAGGTTAAAGAACTGGCTATAAGTTTTGTTTACCCTTATCAATTCCACGGTAAAGCGCTCAGCGCCATTTATTATGAGATAGAATCCAAACATAACCAGCGGTGTGGTAATTGATCTTCTTAGTCCCCACATAAGCAGGAATAATAAACTGCAAATAATGGTTTCATACAGGGGAGTCGGGAAAACCGGCAGAGGCAGCACACGCCGATGCTCATCTTCAATGCCAGGCATTAAAATTCCATCCTTGTTCACATTTTGAGGATAGGAATAAGCAAAAAGCCAGTTGGGCAAAAATGCCGGGCCTTTAATATATTTATGCGGAACAGCATTCAAATCCGGATATGTTCGGTCAGTTACAAAAGAGGTTTTATTATCATCGGTTACTTTGCCTTCTAAAAAATACGTAGCATGTTTTTGCAACTGGTTTTCATAATCGCCTTGCTGGGCAATCGAAATTTTCCCTGACGCATCACTGATATAAGCACTGTTGTAAATGCCCCAATCACCATCACCAGACACCTGGCAGCCGATACGACCAATGGCATAAGCTATCATAAGTGCAGGAGCCGCAGCATCTACTAAATGTTTAAGTTTAATTCCCTTTTTAGCTGCGTACCAGCATATTGCGATGGCGGCGAGGATAAGTCCTCCATAAAATGTCAGACCAGTAGGCGAAAAAAGACGGCCAACTGGATCTGCTATAAAGTCGTTCCAATTTTCAAAATTATCAAAAAGCTTCGCACCAAGAATACCGAAGATAAGTCCTAAGATGATGATGTCTCCCACCCTGTCGTGCGGCCAGATTCTTACTGTTCTGCGCTCGGGTGCCTTGAGTTTCTGTTTATTTTTATCCCACCACTTTAATCCTGCCAGCAAAAGAGCCAGTAATATCCCGCCCACGATGCTTCCTTCCCTGGAAAAAATATACTCCTGTGCAGTAATTCCTTCTGCCTTACTAAAAAACAACCCGATTAATTTATAGCCAAACAAAAAACCAATGATGCCATTGATGAGAATATCCATGAAGGTGGCAGGCTCACCAACGGTGATCATTTCTTCCCGGGGAAAAAGTAAACCTAATTTTTCTTTTCGCTTTAATTCAGAGGAAAGGACGATCGCAGCAACTATAAATGCGATGGCTACAAATAAGCCGAATGTATTAAGGAAACTGAGCGCCTGCCATTTTACTCCAAACCAATCTTTGAAGACATAATATAAGTTGGGATACATGATGTTGGTTTAAACTTTTGGTCTAAGAACATGCAATATATTCTATACGACCGGCAATAAAAAATCCTCCCGCACATTCGCTGTACAGGAGGATCAATATTTTTCTTCATTCATTAATTACAATGCATTTCAAATGCCGAGATAAGATTATCTGCAATCATCTGTGCACTTCTCCCTTCTATCATGTGGCGCTCGATCATGTGTACCAATTTGCCATCCTTAAATAATGCAATCGCAGGGGATGATGGAGGATAAGGCATTAAATGTTCCCGTACTTTATTAACTGCTTCAACATCAAAACCTGCGAAGCTGGTTGTAATGTGATCAGGTTTTTTATTACCGGCCTGTACTGCCTTTAATACACCAGGCCTTGCTGTGCCGGCGCTACAACCACAAACAGAATTGATCATAACCAAAGTGGTGCCTTTTTCACTTAAAACCTTTTCTACATCTGCTGCTGATAATAATTCGGTAAATCCATTTTCAGTTAACTCCTCTTTCATAGGAATAACAATTTCTTCCGGATACATATTTTCTAATTTAATTGATTTAGGAAAGTGTAAAATTACAACCTTATAAATTATTATCCATCGAAAATTTTCAATGAAACATTTTTAGAATTACTGGTTCACGAATTAAAAAACATTCTGATTGGCTCAAATTCTAAATGAGCTTAGTGTTTCAAAAAAGCAATCTATGCAATAGCCCTGAACATTTGGCATACAATTCTTAATTCAACAGACATTGTGTCTTCAATATTTATCGAATTAGAAAATTTGGCTGCTAATTACTGGTTGGACTTTCGTTTGAAGAAGACCTGCCAAATAATATTTTTAAAATTAAAATGATAAATGCCATGACACTCGTAAAAGTAAACAATCCGCTTTCCAGGTCTTTTGATGGTTTAATGAAAGATCTGTTCAACGAATTCCCGGCCAATTTTGGTAAAGCCGTAAGAGAAGATGTATTACATTTTCCACCAGTAAACATTTATGAAAACGACAACGCTTACCAATTGGAAATCGCAGCTCCTGGTTTGGAGAAAACAGATTTTAATGTGAAGCTGGAGGAAAACATCCTTACTATAAGTACGGAGAGCAAAGGCGAAAAAACTGAGGCAACTGAAAAACAGATCAGGAAAGAATTCAGTTACAAAGCATTCAAACGCAGTTTCACCATTGATGAAAAGATTGATGCAGAAAACATCAAAGCCAGTTATGTAAATGGCATTTTAAAACTTGAACTGCCTAAAAAAGAAATTGCAAAAGCGATTGCTAAAGAAATAAAAATTCAGTAAGCTAAAGTTCATACAGTTGGTAAGCTTGTTTGAAAGCTGGCCTCTCCATTTTTGGGGAGGTTTTTTTTGGTTGCATTATTGATTAACTTATGTAAATTTTGGTAATGAAAATTAAAATTCTGTTTCTTATCTTCTTTGCGTCAGTGAGCATTTTATTCAGTTGTGCAAAAAAATCCGTTCCCCGTAATACAACTGAAACATCAACAGCAAAAAGAAGCACCACATCAAAAACCAAAACGCCCGTACCTAAAGTGATTGTAGTTAATGATGCAGTTGCGCAAAAAACAGTTGATGGCAGGTACTACTATGATCTTAATGGGAAGCGATATTATCGCAACAACAAGGACGGGAAATATTATCTTTTTAACAAATCAATGTATAACAACCCTGAGTTTAAACCACAACCTTGATAAGAATGTAAGATGTAAGATTTAAGATCTAAGATTTAAGAGTTAAACTGAATAGTAAACTTCTAAACTCATAACGTCAATAGGCTTATTTGTACCCCAAAATTTTCAGCATACTCTGTGCGGTTTGTTCTTTTGCATATACCCAGTCGATTAGTTTTCCGTTCTTATCGTGCCCGATGATCACATGTTGAGGAGAGGGTATCATACAATGTTTTATACCACCATAACCACTGATCTGGTCCTGGTAGGCGCCTGTATGAAAAAAGCCGATATACAATGGTTCACCGTCTTCAATTTTTGGCAGGAATACTTCATTGATATGTTCTTCTGAGTCATAATAATCATGGCTGTCACAGGTAATACCGCCAAGGACTACACGCTGATATTCATTTTTCCACTTATTGATCGGCAGCATGAGGAATTTTTCCCCTATGCCCCAGGTATCAGGCAAAGTGGTAATGAAAGATGAATCAATCATGTACCAGGTCTCTTTGTCATTTTGCCTTTTCTCTCCTATTACGCTGTAAATATGGGCCATACTTTCCCCTACTGTAAAGCTGCCAAACTCAGTAAAAATATTTGGCATTGGCACTTTATTCCTGGAGCAGGCAACTTTAATGTTCCGCACAATTTCATTGATCATAAACTGGTAATCGTAATCAAATGCCAGTGAATGCTTGATCGGGAATCCGCCACCGATATTTATTGAATCAAGTTCGGGGCATATTTTTTTTAGCTGGCAATAAAGATTGATCACCTTATTGAGTTCACTCCAGTAGTAAATATCATCTTTGATACCTTTATTCAGAAAAATATGAAGCATTTTTAACTGGAAGCGATGTTCATTTCCTTCAATTTTGTCAACATAAAATTCTAAAATATCTTTTGCACGTATCCCTAAGCGTGAGGTATAGAAAGGAAAGTTAGGTTCCTCTTCGGCTGCCACACGAATTCCAAGGCTAAAAGGAACTTTAACTGACTTTACATAAGCCCGCAGTTCGTCTACGTTATCCAAAACGGGAATCACATTTTTGAAGCCGCTGTTTAATAAGGCAGCGATCCGGTTGGTATAAGGTTTCTGCTTGTAGCCATTACATACAATATATATGTCCTTGTTGATCTTTTTCTTTTCATACAATTTCTTTATGATATCGATATCATAGGCATAAGAAGTTTCCAGGTGAATATCATGTTTCAGGGCCTCTTCAACAATGAAAGAGAAATGCGAACTTTTGGTGCAATAACAGTAGTTATATTTGCCTGTATATTTATGTTTCTTAAAAGCATTTGCAAACATTGCTTTAGCTTTATTCACCTGTTTCCCTATTTTAGGCAGATAAGTCACCTTGAGCGGAGTACCATATTTATCGATCAGTGCTTTTATATCCTGCCCGTTATACTGAAGATAGTCACCGGATAGTTTAAAATCCTCCTGGGGAAAATTGAAGGTTTGGTCTACAAGATCGCTGTAGGTATTGTTAAGCCCGATATTCTCCGTATTCCGCATTATTATAAGAAATTAAGGGTGAGTAATTTATAAGCGCCAAAGATATAATTAACAAAGACACAAAATAAAAAATCCGGGTACGCTAACAGTACCCGGATCAATATATTTTAGAAAAGCAACAATTACTTAACTGACTGTACAAGTGTGGTAAAAGCTTCCGGCTCATTCATTGCCAGGTCAGCCAAAACCTTACGGTTAAGATCAATTTTCTTTTCGTTAAGTTTATTCATGAACTGGCTGTAGGTCATTCCTTCTGCCCTTACCGCAGCATTGATACGTGCAATCCATAAAGTACGGTATTCACGCTTTTTTAATTTACGGCCAACATAGCTATATGTCAACCCTTTTTCCATTACGTTTTTCGCAACGGTATAAACATTTTTACGTTTGCCATAATAACCTTTGGCTGCTTTTAAAATTCTTTTGCGGCGTGCCCTGCTGGCTACTGCATTTACTGAACGTGGCATATCTTAATTTTTTTGAAAGTTAATAGTTGATGAATTACGATCCAGGCTTATTTCATGCCCAATAAACGTTTTACGAAGTGAAGGTTTGCATCACTCACTACACCATCCTGGCGCATATTGCGTTTGCGTTTGGTTGATTTTTTAGTAAGAATGTGACGTTTAAAAGCTTTTTGGAAAGTAATTTTACCGGAACCGGTAACTTTAAAGCGCTTTTTTGCGCTGCTGTTGGTTTTAACCTTTGGCATTATATAACTATTTTTAAGTTACTCCCTGCTGGCGGTCGGCAATTGCAGACACTTATGGGGCCTTACGGGAAATGAATAAATAAAAAGATCGCTCTTTTCGGGCGGCAAAGGTAAGGAAATATGTTAGAAAAACTACAATGATTTTAAACTTTCCGGGATTTTCAAAATTGGCTCAATAGATGATTGCATAACAAACTTTATTTATGAATTTCAACAGCTAGTTTCATGTCAACCCTTTTTACCCCCCTGAAGATCCGGGAAACCGAACTAAAAAACAGGCTTGTTCTCTCCCCAATGTGTCAATATTCAAGCATAGATGGTTTTGCCAACGACTGGCATTTGGTTCACCTTGGTAGCAGGGCAGTTGCAGCTGCAGCATTAGTAATGACAGAAGCCACTGCAGTAACTGCTGAAGGTAGAATAACCCCCGACGACCTGGGCATCTGGAAGGATGAACATATTGTTTTCCTGAAGCGAATTACTGACTTTATCAAAACGCAAAAAGCAGTGGCGGGGATACAACTTGCTCATGCAGGCAGAAAATCCAGCCATAGCAGTCCCTGGAAAGGAAATAAATTCCTTACCAATGCAGAAGGCGGTTGGCAGTCCCTTGCTCCTTCCGCAATACCTTATAAGGCCGGCGAACCTTTGCCAACAGCAATGAGCAGCGCTGATATAAGCCAGCTGGTCAAAGATTTCAGCCAGGCTGCCCGCCGCTCAATTGAGGCAGGTTTTGAAATTATAGAGATACATGCTGCACATGGTTACCTGATCAATGAATTCTTATCTCCCCTAAGCAATCAAAGAACAGATGAATACGGAGGAAATTTTACGAACAGGACAAGATTGTTAAAAGAGATCGTGATTGAAATAAGAAAATCAATTCCTAAAACCATCCCCCTGTTTGTTCGTATATCCGCTACCGATTGGATGGAAGACGGGTGGAACCTAAATGATTCGGTTGAACTCGCAAAAATCCTTCAGCCGATTGGAGTTGATTTAATTGATTGTTCCAGCGGTGGAAATGCTACAGGGCAAAAGATACCAGTGGCTCCATTGTACCAGGTATCTTTTTCAGAACAAATAAAACAACAGGCAGGGATATTAACCGCAGCCGTAGGGCTGATCACAACGAGTAAAGAGGCAGAAGAGACCCTGCGCAATAACCAGGCTGACCTTATTTTCCTGGGAAGAGCATTTTTGCGTGATCCTTACTTTCCCTTGCATGCTGCCAAAGAGTTGAATGTTGAGGTTGACTGGCCGGTACAATATCAAAGAGCCAAAAGCTCGTAAGAAAAATTTTCACCCTACATTTATAAATCAGAAAAACTTAAATTTTCATATTTGAAAAAATTCAAAAAATACCTGCTTCGGGGGCTGGCGATTGTCCTTGGGATATTGTTGTTGATAATGATCATCGTGTTCACTTATGTCTCTGTAAACAAACAGAAAATAATCAGGGAAGTGACCGCAGAGCTGAGTAAAAAAATAAACGGCAATGTTTCTATTGGAAATGTTGAACTAAGTTTCTTTCGAAATTTTCCAAAGGTTTCAGTGCTTTTACATAATGTAAAGGTAACCGACACTTTATTTGCACAACACAGGCATCCATTTTTTGAAGCAAAGGAAGTTTTTGCACAACTAAGCGTTATGCGCCTGTTTAAAAAAGAACCTCCACTGAATGGTATAAAAGTTAACCATGGAAGCCTTTATGTTTACACCGACAGCAGTGGTTATTCAAATGATTATCTATTAAAGCAAAAGCGCACAGCTTCTGCAAGCGTTAAGGATACCAGCGATAAGAGTGAATTGAAATCTGTTGAGCTTAACGACTTCAGGGTTGTTATAGATGATAAAAAAAGGGATAAACTGCATGACCTGCAGGTTGAGAACCTCCATGTGGATCTCCATGACAAAGATGCCCGAACCTTTCTGTTTACCGTAGACGCTGATGTACTTATTCATGGAATGGGATTCAACCTGGCGAGAGGGAGTTTTGCAAAAGAAAAGATCTTCACTGCCGGATTTGATCTTCGATACGATAAACAATTACAGCAACTGCAATTTGATAGCATCGACATCAGGCTGGGTGATCATCCTTTTAATTTAAGTGGAAGCTTCGATCTTTCGGGACCCGATCCACAATTTAGTTTTCGTGCTCACACAAAAAATATTCTGTATAACAATGCCCGTGCTTTGTTGCCCGGTCATATATCCAAATCCTTATCCATCGTAACCGTAGAAAATCCACTTGATGCACATGTATTTTTGAATGGCCGTTTAAAAGGTGGCGACCCACTTGTATATATTACCTGGTCGTCGAAAGAAGCGCACCTTGCCACACCATTTTTGGACTTTGATGAAGCTGGCTTTACCGGGTATTTTACCAATGAAGCTGTGAGTGGCCTGCCCAGAAAAGATCCAAACTCAAAAATTGTGATTACTAATTTTTCTGCCTTGTGGCATAACCTGCCTGTGCATGCAAAAAATATTGAAATACTTGATCTATCTACACCTACGCTTACCTGTGACCTGAGTTCCCAATTTCCCCTCGCTACCCTGAACGAACTGATAGGCGCCGGTTCAATACAACTTACCTCTGGCGATGATGTTATCGACCTGTCCTATAAAGGCCCAATCGAAAAAAACGATCATACAAATTCTTTTTTGAACGGATCAATCAATTTCAAAAATGGGACTATACTCTATGCACCCCGCAATGTAGAAATGCAACAGGTGAATGGGACCCTGATCTTTAAAAATTCGGATGTCTTCATAAACGACTTCACAACCGTGGTGCTTAATAATAACCTGATGATGCAGGCAACGGCAAAAAATCTTCTTACACTTATTAACACCGGGCCCAACAATATTAATATAGATTGGAACATCTCAGCTCCATCGCTCAATTTAAATGCATTTACATATTTATTAACTCCCAGGAAAAGAGTTGCCGGACCAAAGCCAAAGAAATACGTCATTGCCAATTTAGCTTCCAAAATTGACGCAGTGCTGCAGGATGGAAAAATAAATGTGCAATTGAAAACGGATAAGCTGGTTTATAAAAAATTTCAAGCAGAAAATGTATTGGCAAATATTTCGCTATTGTCCGACCGGTACATTATTAAAGATGTAAGTATGAATCATGCCGGTGGCATTATGAAAATGAATGGTTCCCTGGTGCCGGCACTTCATAATAATTTTACCACATTAAACATGACAATGGCCAATGTGGATGTAAGCAGGCTATTCAGAGCCTTTGAAAATTTTGGACAGGATGGAATTACCGATCAGAACCTGGAGGGAAAGATGACTGCAAAGATTAATGCATCCTTGCAACTTACCGAAACCGGGAAAGTAATTCCTTCAAGCCTGGTAAGCACTGTTGATTTTTCACTGAAGGATGGTGCCCTCAATAATTATGAACCAGTAAAAAAAATACAAAATTTTATTTTTAAGAAGAGAGACTTTGACAATATTCGTTTTGCTGAATTAAAAGACCGGCTGGACATTAAGGACCGTGAAATAAAGATCAACAGGATGGAAATACAATCAAGCGTGTTAAGTATGTTTGTAGAAGGCGTTTATAGTTTAAAAGGGAATACAGACATCAGCATACAGGTTCCATTGAACAATCTTAAAAAAAGAGATTCAACTTATAATCCTGAAAATGCAGGCATTGATAAAAAGGGCGGAAAGAGTGTGTTTATCAGGGGAAGGCCCGGTGAAGATGGAACAGTTAAGTTTAAGCTCGACCTGCTCAATAAATTTAATAAAAACAAAAAGCAACGATAAACTTCCCTCCTTTCGGGCTCAAAAAAATACCAGCCTCGAAGCACCTGGAACCCAATTGCTGTGCTTCTTACCGATCCGGGCTTGCACTAAAGGCCCTGTTAATTAGGTTTAAATGGCAAAATAGTATATAGGAAAGGTTTCGTACATGTCGCTAAGTGTTATACCTTTTTATTCTAAAACTTACGTCATGAAAAATTTGCATTTGGTTTCCCGTATTTCAATTTATCTGTTGGCCATAGTATTTTTTGGCTTCGGAATTTTCCATTTCCTGTATCCACACGACCTGTTGGTTTATGTACCTCAGTTCTTGCCCGGTGGCATTTTATGGGTTTACCTGGTTGGAACCTCATTCATTTTAGGAGGGATCGCTTTTATTACAAATAGCTGGGTAAAAGTTGCGGGTTATCTTTTAGCGCTTTTATTGGTTGTATGTATCCTGGCCATTCATGTTCCCAATTACCTGCATGCCGGCGACAAGGATATGAGGCAAATGGCGCTGATCAATGTATTAAAGGATACAGCCATTGCCTGTTTTGCATTGCATATTGCTGCAGGTGCACATCACCAGAAATTGCATCTTGAGGAAAGCGACTAGCATGTAGAATTATGAATGAAGCGTTATGAATTGAATCAATGAACGACGCTCAACTGATAAATGTAAACGGTTAACTTATTCACCCATCCCTTCAGCATCTGCGGTTTTGCTGCTATGCTTTAGCATCTCATTCAGGGAACTGATCTCTGGAGCAGTGAAATAACGCCATTTGCCCGGAGCCAGTCCACTTACCGTGATGTTCATGATGCGTATTCTTTTTAAAGAGGTAACGCGGTAACCGAGTGTTTCGCACATGCGGCGTATCTGGCGATTAAGCCCCTGCGTTAGTATGATGCGGAAACGATTATCAGTTTCCTGTTTTACAAAACATTTATTGGTCATGGTTCCCATGATCCTGACACCGTTGCGCATATTGTTTATAAACGAAACATCAATTGGTTTATCCACGGCAACGATGTATTCTTTCTCATGGCCGTTCCCGGCACGCAAAATTTTATTTACGATGTCACCATCATTGGTAAGAAATATCAACCCTTCTGAAAGCTTATCCAGGCGGCCGATAGGGAAAATCCGTGATTTATAATTTACGAAATCGACTATATTGGTCTTGTCATTTGTATCAGTAGTGCAGGTAACGCCTTTTGGCTTATTCAGCATGATGTAAACCGGCAAGGTTTTTTTCTTCAACGGCTCACCATCCACGGCAACTTTATCCCCTTCCTTCACCCGGTTACCTTTATGAGCATCCTTTCCATTGATGGTTACCCGGCATTCTTCAATATATTTATCTGCTTCCCGGCGGCTGCAAAACCCGGAATCGCTGATGTATTTATTTAGGCTAATGTCCATATTGAAAAATTAAACTTGATTGGAGATAGTAGTTTTTCCGCCGGGTATTGGTAAAATAAAAAATCTGTCACATCTTTTGTAACGATGTGACAGATCAGATCTTTATTAATACAAATTACAATTTTATTCAGCACTTTTTGGCTCTTCCGCAGCGGGAGCGGCAACAGGTGCTGGTTCTTTATCTTTGATCGGTTTACCCAATTCTGAAACTTTTTTCTTCGATACAGCCCTCGGTGCAAACATTACCAGCATTCTTTTTCCTTCCATTTTCGGAAGCCCTTCAAGAGCGCCGACATCTTTCAACCTGTCTGCAAATTTCAAAAGCAACAATTCACCTCTTTCTTTAAACATAATTGCACGTCCCTTAAATTGAACATGTGCTTTTACTTTATCTCCGTCTTTCAAAAATTTCTCAGCATGTTTTACTTTAAACTCAAAATCATGGTCATCCGTATTTGGTGTAAAACGAATTTCCTTAACCTCGCTGGTCTTGGATTTTGCTTTCATCTCTTTCTTCTTCTTCTTCTCGTCGTACAAAAATTTATTGTAATCGATGATCTTGCAAACAGGAGGATTTGCGCCGGGAGAGATTTCGACAAGGTCAAGCTGTTGAGCGTGTGCCATTTTTTGAGCCTCAATGGTAGTATAAATACCCGGCTCAATGTTTTCACCAACCAAACGCACTTCAGGCGATTTGATCATGTGATTGGTACGATGTTCCTGTTGTTGTTCTTTTTTAAAACGGGGATTGAACGTTCCCCTGGGGGGTCTTGGTGGAAATGCCATTTACTGATTTTAATTTACAATTTTGTTTAGTTAGCTGCGAGCCTTGAGCTATCAGCTATGAGATTGATTTTTATTAAACGAGCTTTTACAACTTTGCTCAGCATCATTGTGTCACTCACTTGTACGTTTTGTTCTTTGCTCAGCGATTAAACTTTTTCAAGCGCTTCAACTTCGGTTGATCTTCTTTCTTTTATTTCTGCAACAAGGTCCTTTACAAATTCATCAATTAATATAGCACCCATATCACCTTTACCTTGCCTGCGGACGGAAACTTTGCCTTCGTTCATTTCTTTTTCACCAATCACAAGCATATAAGGCACTCTTGCCAATTCTGTATCCCTGATCTTCTTCCCAATCTTTTCATTCCTGTCGTCGATTTCTACACGAATATCTGCATTTTTCAGTGTTTGCAAAATTGTATTTGCGTAATCCATGAATTTATCACTGATCGGCAAAATTTTCACTTGTAAGGGCGCCAGCCAGGCGGGGAATTTTCCTGCATAATGTTCAAGCAAAAACCCAATGAACCGCTCATGTGTCCCCAATGGAGCCCTGTGAATGATCAATGGTACATCTGTACTGTTGTCTTTAGTGGTATATGAAAGTTTGAACTTATTTCCACTATTAAAGTCAACCTGGTTCGTTGCCAAAGTAAATTCCCTTCCGATAGCGCTCCATATTTGCACATCTATTTTTGGCCCGTAGAACGCCGCTTCATCCTGCACTTCAATATACGGAATATTCGACTCAATTAAAACCTGCCTCACCATGCTTTCAGTTTCCTTCCATAGTTCCGGTTCATCTACATATTTCTGTCCAAGTTTTGCGGGGTCATGCAAGCTGAGCCTCATTACGTATTTATCTACTCCAAATATTTTAAAGTATTTGATATACATATCGTTTACTGCCCTGAACTCATCTGCAAACTGTTCCTTATTGCAATAGATATGTGCATCATTCATGTGAAGGCACCTAACCCTCATCAGTCCAAATAATTCCCCACTTTGCTCGTAACGGTAACAGGTACCATACTCGGCAATCCGGTATGGAAGATCCTTATAGGTCTTTGGCTCAGCATCAAATATTTTATGGTGATGCGGGCAGTTCATTGCCTTTAAATAATATTTTGTGCCATCCATTTCCATTGGAGGAAACATGCTTTCTGCATAGTAAGGCAGGTGGCCGCTGGTAAGGTACATGCTTTCTTTTGCGATATGCGGTGTTACAACCCGTTTGTATCCTGCAGCACCTTCTGTTTCTTTAGCAAGTTTTTCCAGTTCCTCGATAATGATCGTACCATTCGGCATCCACAAAGGAAGGCCCTGGCCCACATCATCATCCATTGTAAAAATGCTGAGTTCCTTACCAAGCTTACGATGATCTCTTTTCTTCGCTTCTTCAAGCATCAATAGGTATTCATCCAACTCTTTTTGATTGGGGAAAGTTACCCCGTATATGCGTGTAAGCTGTTTGTTGTTTTCATTGCCCTTCCAGTATGCACCAGCAATACTGGTAAGCTTAATCGCTTTTATAAAACCTGTATGAGGAATATGTGGCCCACGGCACAGATCAGTAAAATCTCCCTGGGTATAAAAAGTAATTTCTCCATCTTTTAAATTTGACAAAAGATCCAGCTTATACTCATCGCCTTTTTCAGTGAAGTATTGGATAGCCTCATCTTTTGGCATTGCCTTGCGAATATAGCTGCTGTTCTTTTTCGACAATTCATTCATTTTCTTTTCAAGGTGAACCAGGTCTTCTTCGCTCATTTTGGTATCCCCAAGGTCAATATCGTAGTAGAATCCTTTATCCAGTGCCGGGCCTACCCAGAATTTTGCAGCCGGGTATTTTTCCTGTACAGCTTCAGCCATAAGGTGAGCAGACGAATGCCAGAATGTATTTTTTCCATCAGCATCATCCCAGGTCAGTAATTTAAAAGAAGCATCGTCATTGATTGGCCTGCCGGCATCCCAGACTTCACCGTTTACCGTAGCAGCAAGCACCTTTCTTGCAAGTCCTTCACTGATTGATTTTGCAATATCCATTGCTGTTGTTCCCTTTGCATATTCCCTTACAGAACCATCGGGTAAAGTTATTTTTATCATCATCTTTCTGAATTCAAAAACGTTTTTCGAACTGCAAATTTAACGAACTCTTAGTCGAATACAAGGATGTATTGTGTTTTTT
>JBDSBG010000013.1:0-28174 GCA_039921685.1 Ferruginibacter sp. | reverse complement strand
TACCATGCACGGAACGGTGCTGGTATTCTTTGTATTAACAGCTGGCTTAAGCGGAACCTTCGCTAATTTTTTAATACCATTACAGATAGGTGCAAGGGATATGGCCTCGCCGATGCTGAACATGCTTTCTTACTGGTTTTTCTTTTCGGCTTCAGTGGTAATGTTTGCTTCACTATTCACTCAAACAGGCCCTGCAAGCGGCGGTTGGACAATATATCCGCCATTGAGCGCACTGGGGGATGCTTCGATAGGAAGTAAAATAGGTATGGACCTTTGGCTGGTGAGTATGGCTTTATTTATTGTTTCTTCTCTTCTTGGGGGATTGAATTATATAACTACCATCCTTAACATGCGTACAAAAGGTATGAGCATGACACGCATGCCACTTACAATTTGGGCCTTGTTCTTTACTGCAGTACTTGGTGTACTGTCATTCCCTGTGTTATTGTCAGGTGCCATATTATTATTGTTTGACAGGAACCTGGGAACAAGTTTCTTCTTAAGTGATATCGTTGTTGCCGGTAAGATTTTGCCGAATGAAGGTGGAAGTGCCATTCTGTTTCAACATCTTTTCTGGTTCCTTGGCCACCCTGAAGTTTATATTATATTACTACCGGCAATGGGAATGTCATCAGAAATACTTTCTGTCAACAGCCGTAAGCCGATCTTCGGGTACATGGCGATGGTAGGTTCTTTATTTGCAATTACTATTCTTGCATTCCTTGTTTGGGCGCATCATATGTTTGTAACCGGGCTGAATCCATTTCTCGGTTCGGTGTTCGTATTACTTACGCTACTCATTGCTGTGCCTTCAGCAATCAAAGTATTCAACTGGCTCACTACTTTATGGAAAGGAAGTATCCGGTTTACACCTGGTATGTTGTTCGCTCTTGGTTTCGTGAGCTTATTCATCAGTGGAGGATTAACAGGGATCTTCCTTGGTAACTCTGCATTGGACATTCACCTGCATGATACCTATTTCGTTGTTGCGCACTTCCATATTGTAATGGGTGTTGCATCTTTCTTTGGAATGTTTGCCGGTATCTATCATTGGTATCCAAAAATGTTTGGGCGATATTTAAACAACACACTTGCATATATACATTTCTGGGTAACGATTGTAGGAGCTTACCTTATTTTCTGGCCTATGCATTATGAGGGCCTGGCGGGTATGCCACGTCGTTATTATGATGTTTCCAACTGGGTTTCCTTCAGGCATTTTGGTGCATTGAATGAATTTATCAGCCTTGTTGCAATGATCGTATTTGCCGTACAATTGCTTTTTGTATTCAATTTCTTTTATAGCATTTTCAAAGGAAGGAAAGTAACCAGCCTTAATCCATGGGAAGCAACTACGTTAGAATGGACAACGCCATTACGCCCAGGGCATGGTAACTGGCCTGGAGAAATTCCTGAAGTACATCGCTGGCCATATGACTATGGCAAAGACGGCAGGAGCTTTATCCAGCAAACAGAACCTGTTGGAGAAAATGAGAGCAAGCACTAGGCATCCCGCCAGTTGGCGGAAACAAACATAGCAACGATCGAATAGTGAAGCGAAATAGAAATTACAATAGATACAGAAACTTTGAAATAAATAAGCCCGACACCAGATCCCTCTTTTTCGGAGAGGGGTTGGGGAGAGGCTGTTAAGATGCAGGAGAACAAGACCATATCCAATTCAACATCGTTTGCATTGGCAAGTAAAGTGAAGGATTATTTTTTGTTGATCAAATTCACATTAAGCTTCATGGTGGTGTTCAGTACCGTAGTAAGTTACCTGCTTGCACCTAATATCAGATTCGACTTACTACAAGTTCTTTTACTTTTTGCTGGTGGGATGCTTGTCACGGGATCAGCAAATGCCATTAACCAGATACTGGAGAAAGACACGGATGCCCTCATGAAACGTACTGCCACAAGGCCCATTGCCAGCGGCAGGATGAGTGTGACAGAAGGCTGGGTGTTTGTGATATTTTCGGCTGTGCTTGGTTGTTATATCATGTACACCTTCAGTATTGAAGCCGCACTGATAAGTGCATTGAGTTTGGTTTTGTATGGGTTTGTTTATACTCCATTAAAAAAAGTGAACTCAATTGCTGTTTTGGTTGGTGCAATTCCCGGTGCTTTGCCCTGCCTTATTGGGTGGGTAGCAAGTTTTGGCGTGGAGGGCCATGCCGATTGGATTGGTGGATGGATATTATTTGCGATCCAGTTCCTTTGGCAGTTTCCGCATTTTTGGGCAATTGCCTGGGTAGCACATAAAGATTACAGTGCCGCCGGGTTTAAATTATTGCCGGCTGATAAAGGGCCGACAAAATTTACGGCGTTGCAGGCGATCATGTATAGCACCATGATGATACCGGTTGGTTTACTGCCATACCTAAATCATATAAGCGGCATCGTTAGTTTGTGGATCGTATTAGGCTGTAATTTATTCATGGTTTATGTAAGCGTAATGCTTTTTATAAGGATGGACATACCGGCAGCCAGAAAAGTAATGTTCAGTTCTTATTTTTATCTGATGCTGGTTTTTTTAAGTTTATATGCAGATAAGGTTTAAAACTGTTTAAAGGTTTAAGGTTGAAAGGGTTTAAAGTTGTGGAACCGGAAAGGTGAAAAGTAATTTTAAATAATATAAAACAAAAGCCCCTTCAGGGGTTGGGGTATGAGTACGGTGGCAATAGAACAACGAAATAGAATACACCCGCATAAGTTTACTTTGTGGGTGGGCATTGGAAGTATATTAATGATGTTCGCAGGTTTAACCAGTGCGTATATCGTTAAACGAAACCAGGCCAATTGGGTAACATTTGATTTACCCATGGCCTTTTGGTATAGCACAGCGGTGATCGTGTTGAGCAGTCTTACATTGTATCTGTCTTCAAAGGCATTTAAAGAAAGGGCAATGAGCAGGTACAGGAATTTGATGGCAGGCACATTAGCATTGGGAATTCTTTTTATCGTGTTGCAGGTGATTGGTTTTAAAGAATTATGGCACGCAGGAGTAACACTTACCGCGAACGTATCTTATTCTTTTTTGTACGTGATCGTGGGTCTGCATGCAGCTCACGTTATCGGAGGGATAATAGCACTGATCGTGATGTCATTAAAGGCATTTAGTGTTAGAACAAGAAACTATAGTGTTGTGCCGGTGGAATTGATGAGTACGTACTGGCATTTTGTAGATATACTTTGGATATACCTGTTGGTTTTTTTGATGATGATACGGTAATGTGGGGATACGGGATACGAGATGCGGGATACGAGATACGGGATACGGGATGGGGGAAAAGAGATACAGGATCACGAATCAAAAAAGAAACACACAAGTTTGAATACTAACAAAGCAGCTTAAGAATAAAAATTTTAGAATTAGAATTTAATCTTTATGTCAACAACAGCAATACCAACCGGAACTAAATGGTGGAATGGAGGAAGAAGCCCGTTTAATGCCAGTTATGGAAAAGTGATGATGTGGTACTTCTTAATGAGCGATGCCTTTACATTTGGTGCATTTCTTATTAGCTATGGTACCATCCGCTTCAGTGTAAATCATTGGGCAGATCCGAACCATGTATTTAACGCCTTTCCTTTTGCAGGGCATGAAGCAAACCTGCCGCTTGCATTTGTGAGTTTGATGACGTTTATCCTCATCTTTAGTTCGGTTACCATGGTGCTCGCTGTGCACGAGGGGCACAACATGAATCGCAAGGGCGTTGAAAAATATATGATCCTTACCATTTTGGGGGGACTTGCGTTTCTTGGTTGCCAGGCCTGGGAGTGGACGCATTTGCTAACGGGCGAACACGTTTCTTTATTAAGTGATGGAACTTTGAATACACTTCCTACAACGGTAAGAGCTAATCCATGGGGAACGGAATTAACACACGATGCTGTGTTGGCGGCACTGCAGAAAACACCACACGATCAATTGGTAACCATTGCTTCTACATTGCATCATACTGGAGCGGCGGCACATCATGATATTTCTGCAATGACAAATCCAGAACTGATCAGCCAGATTGCAGCTTCAAATTTGCATGCTACCAACCCTGGCCCAATCGCATTCGGAGGATACTTCTTTGGCATTACCGGCTTTCACGGTTTCCACGTATTTAGTGGTGTGATCATAAACATTGTAATGTATTTGAAAACAAAACTTGGTCACTTTGATCAACGCGGCCATTATGAAATGATAGAAAAAGCAGGGCTCTACTGGCACTTTGTGGATCTTGTTTGGGTGTTTGTATTCCTGTGTTTTTACCTAATCTGATATTTGGGACATTTAAATAATTAATAAGAACTTTTTTTATGACACAACATGTTATATCACCTGAAATAACTTACGCAGCACCGCACGAAGGCGGTACAAAAAGAATATGGAGAGTATTCTGGTTATTATCAGTGCTTACAATTATCGAACTTGCACTAGGCCTGGCAATCTATAATATTCACAAGGGTGAAAATCCGAATGCTACATTGGTGCTTTTCTTTAAAGGTGTTGTATGTATTTTAACGCTTGCAAAAGCATATTATATTGTTTCTGTATTTATGCATCTTGGCGATGAAGTACGGAACATGATCATGACCATCGTAGTTCCGCTTTGTTTATTTATTTGGTTCATTATTGCATTTTTATGGGATGGTAATGCATGGAAAAACCTGAGGAATACGGAAGGAGGCAGCAAACCAGACCCAACACACCAGGTACAAAAAACTCCTGTTAAAGAAGGAGCTGCACACTAATGTTATTATCAATCTAAATTAATTACACCATCGTTCAATATTTGAACGATGGTTTTTGTTTATACCCATTTATGAACGAATTTCGCATCGAATTTCATTACGGTTAAATAAAATACCGGTACATAAATAAAGACATTGAATAAAAAAGCGATCCTCTCACTCATGCTGGCAATCCTGTTGCCACTCACCGGCTACTGGTTGGTTAAATACTATAGCAAAGACGCGGTTCATATTCCCAGGCATTATTTCTATGACAGCATTGCAGTAGATAAAAATGGTAAGGAAACAACAGATACGATCTGGCGCCATGTAAAAAATATTTCATTCACTAACCAACTTGGGAAAAAAGTTTCCTTGGATGAGCTGCACGGAAAAATAATTGTAATCGATTTTTTCTTTAGCCGCTGCCCAAGTATTTGCCCCGGCATGGCCAAGAGCATGAAAAGGTTACAGGATTCATTTGTAAAAAATGACAGCATTGTACAATTCATTTCGATTAGTATAGACCCGGAAAACGACAGCGTTCAGCAACTAAGAAAATTTGCGGATCGGTTCAGTGCGAATCATGACAGCTGGTGGTTTGTTACTGGAGATAAAAAAGAGATCTACGATTTTGCGTTAAAGCAGGTAGGGGCAAGTATTGCGGATACAAACGTTGATACAGCATTTATTCATACCACCAATTTTTTCCTCCTCGATAGCAACCGTGTTGTTCGCGGCTGGTATGATGGATTTGATTCAGTTAAACAACAACAGCTTGTTGAAGACATTCCCACGCTGATGCTTGAGCGGGATAAAAAAAGCCCCTCCATTTTGCGTGAGTTTATTCCTTACCTGCCCGTAATATTCATCGGCATCGGCGTCCTTATATTCGTTATGGCATTTCTTCAAAGAAATAAAAACAGAGAGTAATGTTACCTGCACCCTCATTAAAAAGAAATGATTCAACCGCAAGGATACTTATTTATACCGTATCGGTCGTTGTGTTTGTGGCAGTTGCGGTACTCACTAAAGTAAAGGTCCAGGTCGCTCTTCCATTCAATGTACATGAATTCGCAAAGGCCAATGCGATCATCAATTCTTTGGTTGCGATTTTGCTGCTCGCAGGATTGCTCGCAGTAAAAAGTAAAAATTATTTATTGCATAAAAAAATTATGCTTGCAGCAATAATTTTATCAGTATTTTTTTTATTGAGTTATATCGCCCATCATTTATTAGCAGGAGAAACAAAGTATGGGGACCTGAACCACGATGGTTTTTTAAGTGAAGAAGAAAAATTGATGGCAGGAAGTACCAGGATGGTTTATTATATTTTGTTGGCAACGCATATTCCATTAGCGGCAATCATTTTACCCTTTGTATTGTTTACAGCATATCGTGCACTTACCGGCGATTATGAAAAACATAAAAAACTCACACGTATTACCTGGCCAATCTGGTTTTATGTTGCAGTAAGTGGGGTGCTGGTTTATTGGATGATACATCCTTATTACAATTGATCATGTTGCTGCGGATAATTCTGAAAATTATACCAACCTCAACCAACACTATCCCTCTCAACAACAATTCTTTCAGCAGTGAGATGTTTTATTAATACTGGGATGACTGTACCAACCTGTAAAGTTTTATCTTCAATTTGTTTGGAAATTAATTCATCAACGCCCAGCTTGGCTTCAATTTTTCCATTGATCAGGTTTAGATAAATACCATAAGGGGTTATTTTCGTCACAACAGATTCAATGACGGTTTGTTTTTTAAAATGTTGTACGGCCTGTTGAAATTCCGGGATGTAATTATGGTTGTAAAGACTGGCTGCGATCTTCTCCGGGTTTACTATGTTTTCTAATTTAAAACTAACTGGTTTTTCTATTTCTTTTTCTGTGGGCGCTATTTCGTAAGCTGAAACTTTCAATGGAAAAAAAAGATAACTATCTATTTCTTTTATAAAATATTCGTGGTCAGTAATTTTTATGTAGCCAAGGAATTTATTTTCTACTTCTGCTTTATTTATTAAGATCTCGAGCGCCGTGTTATACTGGTACTGAATATTGTCGGCATACAATATTCGTCCATTACCACCCGTTTTTTTTATTTGAAATTTCACATTATCGCCAACAAGGAAGCGATGCGGTTTCTTAATTATCTTTTGCGCAATAAGTTTGGCCTGGGCCCTGTCATCAATATCAGCTTGTATCGTTTTTTTCTTGCCGTTTTCCTCGTATTCAATAACCGCCCGGTTTTTTTCGTGGTGAATAAAAGTTATTTTACCGGGAATATATTTGTCACTCATAGTATTTGTAAAGGTATGTTTGTTTACATATAGAAGGCCTTGTCGAAAAGATCCCATCTACGTAACTTAAAGGCCCAGCTCCACCAAAGGGTCCCAGAATTTGTTTTTAAAATCAACGACTGAATCCTTTTCCACACTAACACCGTCTTTTATTAATAACTCTTCCATTTTTGTGGGCGTTGCAAAATGATGCCTGCCACTGAGCATTCCATTCCTGTTTACCACTCTTTGTGCAGGAACTTTTGGTTTGGCGGCATGTGCAGCATTCATTGCCCATCCAACCATTCGTGCACTTAGTTTGGTGCCAAGATAAGCTGCAATGGCACCGTAAGAAGTTACCCTCCCTTTGGGGATTTGCCTTACCACGGCATACACATCTTCAAAAAAAGTATACTCCCTTGCGCCAGGTAAAGGAGCCTTTTTTAATGTTTCCTTTTTTTGCACAGGAATCGTTTTATTTTTTTTCATTCCTTTTTAACGTTAATAATTCAGTTCGCTTTGGTTCGGGAACGGACACAAAATTATAGGGACAATGTTTGCATCCATTTCCGCAGCAATATCCTTTTTTCAAATGATATTTCTCTGTGAAAACAAAGTAACCATGCTCATTGTAATAAAAGTCTTCACCTTCTTTCAGTTCAGCATCCATCATTGAGATAAGGAGGGTTCTGTTTGTTTTAAAAATTCCTGCAGTTCATCATCTTTCATTGGTATGCTGCCCGTCAATTTAAATTGCAGGTAAAATATTTTTTTACTTTGGGCAATGTCGAGGCTTTCGTAATGGGTTTTGATTTTTAAGTGATCTTTTACTTCAGCATTTGCATAAACGTCCTCATCAGCAATTACCAGCTGCAATGCATACATCTCAATCACTGTTTTTGTAAAATTAAATAATGCAGGTGAATCTGTTTTTAGATGGATAGTACCAGCATTTTTTAAAACCTGTTGATACAAACGCAGGAACCTTGGATGCGTCAATCTTTTTTTTGCTTTAGAAGTACGCAGTTGTGGATCTGGAAATGTGATCCATATTTCAGTTACTTCTTGTTCTGCAAAATAATCCGGAAGCATTTCTATTTGCGTTCTTAGAAAGCCCACATTTGCTGTTTTATCTTCCAATGCTTTTTTTGCACCGATATACATGCGGTTGCCTTTCACATCAACACCAATAAAATTTTTACCTGGAAAAAGTTTTGCCAGTCCGACAGCATACTCTCCGCGGCCACAGGCTAGCTCTAAAATTATTGGGTTGTCATTCTTAAAAAATGTTCTCCATTGACCTTGCATATCTTTTGGATATTCAAGTGTATTGGGAAATGTTTTTATATCAGCAAAGCGTTTGAGTTTTTTTTGTGCCATTGGGGTAAAGATAATACAGATGGAGAATTGAAGGCTAGAATGCCGGTAAGGGTTTCTATGCAACGGCCTGCTACAGAGTTACGTAAGCCTGGGGGAACAAGGCGTATTATGATGCCACTTTCGGAACTCGTGAAAGCTGTTAACAGTGAAAACAAAAAACCCTCACCAGCCAATGCCAATAAGGGTTTCTATGGAAAAACCTGCTGTAGGGGAAGGGATCGAACCTTCACGAGGCAGTTAGCTATAACACAAAGTTCGGTGGTCGACCCCGGTCGCAATTGCATTGCTGCAACGGCGGCTCTATGTTACGTTTATCCTGTGATCCTCACCTCCGAGACAAGGAGGCATGTCTGCCAAAAATTTCATCACCCCACATTGTTAAGAACCTGCATGCCCGAAGGCAAGCTTGATAACACAAAACTAAAAGAAATCAAGATACTTTAAAAATATTTCAACAAATATTTTGAAATTATAGAAATAATTTAAATATTTGCAGTTATTCTTAAATTTATATCAAAACTAAACGCAAAAATGGCTGCCAAATTGAATCTTGACAAACTTGATCTGCAAATTATTCACGCGATGATGGAAAATGCAGAAATTTCTTATGCTGAATTGGGCAAAAAATTATTCGTAAGTGGCGGAACCATTCATGTCCGGATAAAAAAACTACAGGAACTCAGCATCGTAAGGGGTACAAGGTTGAATGTCGATCTTAAACTGCTGGGATACGATATCACAGCATTTGTTGGAATTTACCTGGAGAAGAGTTCCTTGTACGATGCTGTTGCAAAAGACCTGATGAAGATTCCCGAGATTGTGAGATTGAACTATATAACGGGCAATTACAGCATGTTCATTGAAATTGTATGTAAGGATATTACACAACTGAGGTATGTATTGCATGATGAACTCCAAAAAATAAAAGGAATTGAAAGAACCGAAACTTTCATCTCTCTTGAAGAAGGTTTTAGCAGGAATGTACCAGTTGCGCCAGCAGAATAAAATCGTATTTTCACTCCACATGAAAGCTATTATAAAAAAAATTTTACTAAGATCAGGCTTGTTGTACAGGATCCAATATTCGAAATGGTACCAGAAATATAAAATACCTGACTACTATAAAGAGATGAATGAACTTTCTGCTTTTTACCACAAGCAACTCGATGAGAAGCATCCAACCCTCGTATTTGATATTGGAGCGAACGTAGGCGACCACAGCAATATATTCTCAAAAATAGCCAAACGGCTGGTTTGTGTGGAGCCAGACGATCTGAATAACGACATACTAAGAGCAAGGTTTGGAAGAAATAAAAATATTACCATTATTAAAAAAGCAGTTGCAGAAAAAGAAGGTACTTCCGTCTTTTATATGGAAGCTGCAGGAAGCGCTCTGAATACCTTGAGTAGCAAATGGGTGAATGTTTTGGAAGAATCGGAAGACTCCCGCTTTGGTGAAGGCCATAAATTTAATACTTCCAAAAAGGTAGCGATCACAACACTTGATAAACTTATCAATGAATATGGAAAACCCGATTATATAAAAATCGATGTTGAAGGTTTTGAGAAAGAAGTTGTGAGCACACTCAGGGAAAAAATTTCCATCATAAGTTTCGAATGCAACCTGCCGGAATTTCTTGATGAAACAATAACAATAGTTGAACATCTCCTCTCCATAAATAATAACGCACAGTTCAATTTGTTAAGAGAAAAGGATTTCGAATTGGAAAATAATATCAGCGGGCAAAAAATGATTGAGCTGATCAATAGTGGGAAATATCGGTTTCTAAATATTTTTTGTTTTAATTAATGGTCTGCTTTAAATTTTTATTGCTGCTGTTTTACATCCATCGCATCCCGCAATCCATTTCCCAACAAATTAAAAGCTAAAACCAAAATCATTATTGCGAACCCGGGGATCAATGCAAGAAAGGGGTTGTGAGTAATGATAAAATTATAATTCTCTTTTATCATCAGGCCCCAGCTTGGTTGTGGTGGCTGAACACCAATTCCGAGGAAACTTAACCCTGCTTCTATAATGATTGCGGAAGCAAAATTGCCGGCAGCAATCACGAGCAATGGTCCAAGTATATTGGGCAAAATGTGTTTGAAGATGATGCGGCTGTTGGTAAAGCCAAGTGCTCTTCCGGCTTGTACAAATTCAAGTTCTTTTATTGCCAGTACCTGGCCACGTACCAACCTTGCAACGCTTACCCACATAGTGAGCCCCACTGCAATGAATATCTGCCAAAAACCTTTTCCCATAGCAATGGTAATGGCGAAGACCAATAATAACGTTGGAATGCTCCAGGTGACGTTGACGAGCCACATGATTATTTCGTCTATCCACCCCCGGTAGTATCCGGCAATCGCTCCCAATAACACACCCAGGAATAAAGAAACGAGCACAGCAATCAAACCAACGGCCAGGCTCACACGGGTTCCAATGATTAGCCTGCTGAGGATATCCCTGCCAAATGCATCGGTACCAAGCCAAAATTTTTTGGTAACCAGGTTTTTTTTAATTTCTTCGGGATTGTTGCCGGTAAGCTGATTGATGCTATAAGCCTGTTGTACAGTTGTATCCTCATCAATAAATTTATTCACTAAAATATTATCTCCCCGGATGGCATAACTGCTGATGGGTAAAAAACGGTACTGCGAGACAGAACCCAGAAAGAAATCATGCAGCCGTGTTGTTTCAGTATTTTTTTTATCGGGTATTTTTAAAAATAGTTGGGTATATCCAGGTTTCTTCGCCTGTATCTCCACAGTTTGCAGATCTGCGTTGGATGTGTTATCGGGTGCTAGCAGGTATCCGAATACAGCAACTAAAAAAAATAAAATGATAATTATAAGGCCCGCAAATGCAAACTTATTTTTTTTAAGCCTTCGCCCTACCTGTGAGGAAAAAGAAAATGTTTCTGCTTGCATGATGTAAAATACAATTATTTTACTTTCCGCTCTTTCCAACTGTAAGTTCCAAATTTACCAAGCCAGCCAGCAATGACTGTATAAATAATATGAAAAGGTTGCATGACAGGAAAGAACCACATTAAAGAACGTTTATTAAAAAATCCTGCTACAGGGAAAAGAAAAATTAACTCGATGATTGTTTTACAAATCAATAACAATAACCATACTTTTATCATAGACAATTGACAATTGAAAATTGAAAATTGATCATTCCCCAAGCAATATAGAATTGGAATTAGCAACAACATCACATTCAACAAATAAACTACCACAAGCACCGGCAAAATCCTCTTATCGTCATACTTATCTGCCTTGCTTGCCCACCTTATACGTTGATTGAAAAATGCTGAAATATTATTTTGCGCAGCTGTCTGAACAATCGCATCCACTGATTTTAAAAAACATACCCTCTGTGGGTAACGTTTATAAATTTTATGCATCAGTAACATGTCATCACCACTTGCAATTGAATCAATTCCTTTAAACCCATCCACTTCGTAAAATGCTGCACGCTCATATGCCAGGTTTGCGCCATTGCACATATTGTGGATCTTTTTGTAAACCGATGCGCCCGTAATCCCTTGCAGGGTCATAAAATCAAGTGCCTGGAAAATTTCTAAAAAGTTCGAGCTGGAATTTATTGAGACAGGTGCTGCAATAAAAGCGGGATTGTATTCTTCATAAAATGCAGCAATGGTGGCCAGCCAGCTTTCAGGTACCAGGCAATCTGCATCTGTGGTTACAATCAATTTGCCCTTACTTTCCTGCACCCCAATTTCAATGGCTTTTTTTTTATAAGAATTGATTGGAGCTTCTCCGAGAAAGTCTTGAAGCGAAACAAGCTTTACGCCCTTTGTCCCGAATGAGCGAATAATCCCAGCTGTGTTATCTGTGGAATGATCATCAACCACCAACACTTCAAACAAGTTGTCAGGATAAGTTTGGTTTGTAATTGTTTTTAAACAGGCCTCAATATTTGCAGCTTCATTGCGGGCCGGAATGATAACGGAAATAAATGTTGAAGGGGATGATTTAGTCGGGGAACGTGCATATTCGGGGAGATCGTGCCAGGCAGAACAATAATACAATATAAGCAGCAGATATAGAATCATTAATACAACGGCGCTTATGATTAGAACGGTCATTAGGCAAAAATAATTTTTTGAAATTGAAATGAATGTATATCTTTATATAGTTGCATAAACAACTATATGTCAAACAACCAATTTAAAAAAAGTGAATTATACAGTTTTATTACCGGTAAGGCAAGTACAGCAATTGCCCGCCGGCTCCAAAAAAATTTTAAATTAAACAATGTAGATATTACCATAGAGCAATGGAGCGTATTGTATCACTTGTGGAAAGACGATGGCATGAGCCAGCAAGCATTATGTGACGCTACTTTCAGGGATAAACCCAGCATAACCCGGCTGGTAGATAACCTCGAAAAACTTAAGCTAGTGAAAAGAGTTGCGAGTAAAGATGACCGCAGGATCAACATGATATACTTAACGGCTGAAGCCCAACAATTACAGGAAAGGACAATGGAAATAGCTAATCAGACGTTAAATGAAGCGTTGCAGGGCGTGACAAATGGGCAAATAGAAATAGCTAAAGAAGTATTGCAGCAGGTGTATGAAAATTTGAAGTAGGTCCCTTGTCTCGTTTCTGGTTTCTCGTTGGGAACACTATAATTGAAAGAATTCCCGCACCGGGAAACGAATAACGAGAAACAGGTAAACGAACTATAAATTATTACAAACTAAATCACATGAATACAACCACACAAAGCAACAGTTTAAAAGGCGGCGAATGGCTGATCAAAGAAAGCAACGCCTTTGAAATGTACACGCCGGAAGATTTTACCGAAGAGCAAAGAATGGTAAAGGATATGTGCCACCAATTTTTGATTACGGAGGTAATACCCGTGATTGACCGTATTGACCAGGCTGAATCGGGCCTGATGCAATCGTTACTTGACAAAGCCGGCGAGCAGGGACTACTTGGAGCTTCAGTACCGGAAGCATTAGGCGGACTTGGAAAAGAGTTCATCACTTCCACCCTGATCAATGAAGGGCTTGGCGGCGGATTCTCATTTAGCGTTGCCGTTGCAGCTCACACTGGTATTGGTACCTTGCCCATTTTATATTTTGGAAGCGAAGAACAAAAGAAAAAATATATTCCCAAACTTGCTTCTGGTGAATGGAAAGGGGCTTACGGACTAACGGAGCCCAATAGTGGTAGTGATGCACTGAGTGCGAAATCGGCTGCAGTTCTTTCTGCTGATGGCAAACATTATATTTTAAACGGGCAAAAATGCTGGATAACGAATGGTGGATTTGCCGATGTTTATACCGTGTTTGCAAAAATAGATGGTGATAAATTTTCTGCGTTTATCATTGAACGTGGTATGGAAGGATTTACCCAGGGATCGGAAGAACATAAAATGGGTATCAAAGGATCTTCTACTGTACAATTGTATTTCCAGGATTGTAAAGTACCGGTAGAAAATTTACTTGGAGAAGTTGGCAAGGGCCATATCATTGCCTTTAATATCTTAAACATTGGCAGGCTAAAATTATGCGCTGCTGCTCTTGGCGGATCCAAAATGGTGGTTACAGATACAATCAATTATGCAAAGACCAGGGAACAGTTCAAAACTGCTATTGCCAACTTTGGGGCTATCAAACATAAGCTTGCAGAAATGGCCATACGTATATGGATATGCGAAAGTGCACTTTACAGAACAAGTAAGTGGATCGACGATAAAGAAATAGAAATGGCATCTGCAGGCAAGCCTTTCAATGAAGCCTTGCTCGGTGCTGCTGAAGAATACGCAATTGAATGCGCCATGCTAAAAGTGGATGGAAGTGAAGTATTGGATTTTGTTGTAGATGAGGGTGTGCAGGTACACGGGGGAAATGGGTTTAGTGATGAATATATGGTGAGCAGGGCTTACCGTGATAGCCGCATCAACCGGATATTTGAAGGCACCAATGAGATCAATCGGCTACTTACAGTTGACATGATGTTGAAACGTGCCATGAAAGGAAAGCTTGACCTGATGGGCCCTGCAATGGCGGTTTCAAAAGAACTTATGAGTATCCCCGAATTTGGCAACGATGATGAAACAGCTTTTGCTGCAGAAAAGAAAACGATCTTGAACATGAAAAAAGCTATTTTGATGACTGCAGGTGCAGCCGTGCAAAAGCTAATGATGAACCTGCAGAACGAGCAGGAGATATTAATGAACATAGCCGACATGGCCATTCTTACATTTAATGCTGAAAGTGCTTTGCTGCGTATCATTAAAATGGCTGATAAGGAAGGTGAAGCTGCGGTTGGCATCCACATTGATATAATGCGCTGTTACCTCAACGATGCGGTTGATAAATTGAACAAGGCTGGCAAAGAAGCTTTGAATGCATTTGCAAGCGGGGACGAGCAACGCATGATGCTGCTGGGTTTAAAACGCTTTACAAAAACGGCTCCATTCAATAGTAAGGATGCAAGAAGACGGATTGCAGATAAACTGATTGCAGAGAACAAATATGCTTTCTGATAAGAACAATAAATTTGACTGAAACCATGAACAACGCCCCTGCGGCGTTGTTTTATTTTACTAATCTTATGCTGAATCGTTTTATGAATGATTTCCAGTGATCATGCAGCTCATAAAAAAATAAAACGTATTTTTCAATAGATAAAAACGAGCATGGAAAGCTACTGCATGTAAATAAACTTAATGGCGCCCTGTTTATACAACCAGAAGGAATTACTTTTGATAAGGATAGAGCTATGTATATCTCAAATGAAGGCAAAGAAGGGGAATATTCTATTGTTCAGGTACAACAAATAATCAATGACTGCTGACATAAAACATACCATTGGTTTCGTTTTATTTTTGTTAATACTAAACGAACAATCTTTTGCGCAGGAAGCAGCAACAAAAACGAAAGCAAAAAAAGTTTATTGTAAGTGCACCATAAATGGTCTTCCCAGAGGGAAAGCAGCTTCATTTAAATACGAATACCGGCCTCTTTATCATATTAACAGCACAGACAAATCAGGAAACTTCGGCAATAGCAGTAACACCATAAAAAACAATGGCCGCCTCGAAATAAAGATCAAGGTTCCTATAATAAACAAGCCCTATTTAAGTATCATCGGTGGCTTTAAGTACAACAGGGAAGAAAATAATTTTAAGGCCCTTCCTGATGGTTCAAATCCGCTTTATAAAAGCCTGGAAGACCGTGACCTGAAAAGTATAGGAGCAAATCTCACGGTTATTAAACCTTCACTAAGCAATAAATTCTGGATATTAAGATTAAATGCAAACTTAAATGGAGATTACAACAAGAGCCCGCTCAGTAAGGCCAATTATTTAAAATTCTCCGTTTCACCTGCACTTGCCTGGCGAAAGAACGACGATCTTTCTTATGCCATCGGCCTGACTTACAGTTATGCATTTGGAAGGTCACTGGTCTTTCCAACATTTGCACTGAATTATAACTTTAATGAAAGGTGGAGCGTTGAGACCATCCTTCCGCTCTTTCTTAAATTCCGCTATGGGTTCAATGAAAATTTTTATTGGTACAACAATGTGGAATTTTCTGCTGCTTCTTACAGGTTAAATAACAGCAATGCCGCACTGGCCGCATACCAGTCATTGCATCTCTATTCTTCTGAGGTAAAGATTTCATCAAGCCTGGAAAAGCAGGTTGTTGGTTGGTTGTGGGCTGGTATCGAGCTTGGCGGTGCACATCATTTCTCGTATAACCTTACAAATTCTACCAGCAGTAAAAAAGACGTTGTTTTTAAAAGCAGGATAAGTGATGGGCTATTGTTTAATGTGAATCTTTTCCTGGTTGCTCCAAAAAAATTATACCGGCGATTAACAGAAAACTTATGAGATTAAAATGTATCACTGTTATTTTTTTTATACAATTTTTTGCAATCAAAGCAAATGCACAAAGTATTAACAACAGCTTCAACATTTATTTTATCGGCGATGCAGGAAAAGAGTCAACCTCGGGAAATACACTGAACATTTTAAAAAATTATTTAGACCAGGAAAATAGCAATAGTGCTGTTGTTTTTTTAGGAGACAATATTTATCCCGTTGGTTTACCCGATAGCAATGCAAAAGGCAGGAAGGATGCAGAAGAGGCTATCAAATCCCAGATGGATATTTTAAAAAATTACAAGGGGAAAATAATTTTTATTCCCGGTAATCATGATTGGAGACAAGGAAGACCCAATGGACTTGCGGCAATAAACAGGCAGGAAGAGTTTGTAGAAAATTATCTTGACAAGGGAAATGTTTTTTTACCAGACAATGGTTGCCCTGGCCCTGTTGAAGTTCCACTTTCCGATAAATCGGTTTTACTTATCATTGATTCAGAATGGTGGTTGTATGAACATGAAAAACCAGGTAAACTGCAATGTGATATTGCAGACGATGCTGATTTCATTTTGCAGGTAAAATATGCATTGCTGAGAAATAAAGACAAGCAGATTATTATTGCCGCACATCATCCATTATATAGCGGTGGTGCACATGGCGGGCATTTCCCTTTTAAGGATCATATATTCCCGCTAACTGAAATCAATAAAAAACTATGGATTCCAATGCCGGTGTTTGGTACTATGTACACGATTCTTAGAAAGAACATCCAGGATATAAAAAATGAACGCTATCAAAAACTCAAGATCGCTTTGAACAAAGAGTTTGAACAATACAAGAGTTTGATTTATGTAAGCGGCCATGAACATAACCTTCAATTCTTTCGCAAAAATGATCATTACTTTATCATTAGCGGTTCAGGGTCAAAAACAACTTATGCCAAAAAGAAAGGGGCAATTTTTTCTTCAGCCAAAAATGGTTTTGTACAAGTTAAGCTGAAGGATGATGAAGGCGCAAATGTATCGTTTGTTGAATCTGCTGAAAAAGATCCATTTGGAAAAATCGCTTATGACAAAAAATTAAATGTCGCATCTTATATAAAACGTACAAAGCCTGCTCGTGATTCAGTTATAATAAACAATCGTGTAACTGTAGTCGCCGGCGATGAATACGCAGCTGGAAAATTTAAGCAGGCTTTGTTGGGCAAGCATTATCGAAAAGAATGGGGCACAGCCGTGGAAGTAGAAGTGCTTGATTTAAATGAAGCAGAAGGTGGATTACTGCCAACAAAAAGAGGTGGAGGAAATCAAACCAAATCACTTCGCCTCAAGAACAAAGATGGAAAAGAGTTTGTATTGCGGCAGATTGATAAGGCACCTGATAAAGCATTGCCTCCAGAATTAAGGGGAACATTCGCAAGTGATTTTGTGAAGGACCAGATATCATCGGCTAATCCATATGCACCGCTTGCAGTGGCGCCACTGGCAACTGCTGCGGGTGTTTACCATACAAATCCAAAACTGATGTTTGTTCCTTCATCCAGGCAGCTTGGTGATTTTGATGAAGAGTTTGGCAATACCTATTGTCTTTTTGAAGAACGGCTTGTGGATGATCAACATGATAATCCTTCTGTGGGGAATTCAGAAAAGGTACTGACCTCAGAAAAAATGTTTAAAAAATATTTTGCCGATAATGATCACCGGGTTGATCAAAAAGCTTTTTTAAATGCCCGCATCTTCGATATGTTGATTGGAGATTGGGACAGGCATGAAGACCAATGGACCTGGGCTACTTTTAAAGACGGTAAGATCACCTGGTACCGGCCCGTTCCCCGTGACCGTGACCAGGCATTTTCCAAACTGGATGGCATCATACCGTTCCTGGGTACACGCAAATGGGCACTACGACGTACACAAAATTTTGGTAAGAATATCACCGACGTTGATGGATTGATGTGGGCCGGACGGGGGCTCGACAGGCAATTTACTACCGAATTAACCAAAGAGGACTGGATAGCATGTGCAGAAGCAATGAAAAAAAATATCACCGATGAAGTGATTGATTCTGCAATAAGATCAATGCCTGCGGCTATCTTCCAGCTTTCTGGAAAAGAGATCATCGACAAATTAAAGTCACGCAGAGACCAGTTGGATAAGTATGCGATCGCCTATTATAAATTTGTGAACCAACAGGTTGAAATAGCCGGAACGGCTGAAAAAGAATATTTTGAGATCACAAGGCTTGCTTCCAATAAAACGAGTGTAAAAGTTTTTAACATAAACAAGGAAGGGAAGCAGGGCCGTATTTTCTTTGACAGGACATTCAATGGATCGGAAACGAAAGAGATCCGGATATTCGGTCTGGGCGATGACGATGTATTTGTATTAACTGGTAAAACCAATAGTGGTACAAGGATACGGATCATTGGAGGAACAGGCCAGGATTTGATCACAGATAGTTCTTATGTGAAGGGTGCAGGGAAAAAAACAAAGATATATGATACAGATACTGATAAGGTTCTGACGTCGGGGGAAACGCGTTTATTCCTTTCAAAGGACACATCAATAAACTATAAACCTAAATCATTTCAGTATAATTGGTCGGCCCCGTTGCCGGCATACGGATATAACCCCGATGATGGAATTTTTATTGGGTATGGCCGCATCATCAGGAGATACAAATGGGGTAAAACACCTTACAGTTCGCTGCAAACCATAATGGTTAATTATGCCTTTAAAACTTCATCGTTCAACATTGACTACAAAGTGATATTTAAACAGCTCGTAGGTAAATGGGACCTCGGGCTTGAGGCACACATCAATGCTCCCAACAATACCTTTTTTTATTACGGATATGGTAATGAAACCAAACTGCCGGGAAAGAAAAGAGCGTTTAACCGCATACGTTCTGATCAGTACATTTTCTCTCCTTCACTTGCAAAACAGATTGGCAGAAGGCAATGGGTTGAATTTGGCGTTGGGTATAAATCCGTGGAGCTGGAAGAAAACGATAAACGTTTTGTGAGCGACCCCAGCTCCGGCATCAGCCCCGAATTATTTTACATGCATCATTACGGGAAACTATTTGCAGCCTATCAATTAAATACTACCGACAATAAACTTTATCCAACCAAAGGGATAAAACTAAATGCCGGAGTTAATTACACGCATGTACTAAATAAGGAGTATAAGGAAAAGTTTATTAACTATTCGGCAGACCTTGCTTTCTACATACCATTAAAGTCGCTGGTGATTGCACACAGAACAGGTTTTGCAGCCAATGACGGAACATTTGATTTTTACGATGCCAATACGCTTGGCCTTAAAACAAATTTACGCGGTTTCAGGGCTATGCGCTTTACCGGCAAAACCGTTTTTTATCAAAATACGGAACTGCGTTTAAGGCTAACCGATCTTAAAGGATATATCTTCCGGGGAAGGCTGGGCATTTTTGGTTTCCTTGATGATGGCCGCGTATGGATACCAGGTGAAACTTCGCACAAGATACATGTTGGTTACGGCGCCGGCATTTATTTCAGCCCCTTCAATATGCTTTCGCTTACTGCTTTTTATTCTGCTTCTGCAGATGATGCCGTACCTGGGATAAGGTTAGGATTTTTCTTTTAATATACTGCATATATTAATATTCGTTTCCGCCAAACGGGAATTTCCCCGTATTTATTTGCTGATATTCCCGTGCAAAAGCATAGAAGCGCCAGTTAAATTTGAGCTGAATTTAATCAACAGCAAACTTCAATTGATAAAAATATAATAAGGATTAGTAATAATTACAGTTTTACTATTTATATTACTGCAAATATTGATTGCTAAATCTATTTATGAATTGCGGTTTAACTGTTGGAACTAACCAGGAAAATTATAAAGGCGAAATAAACAATGAAACCAGCAATTGTAAAACCAGATAGCCATCAGTTATTCTTTAGATCATTGGGACGGCTGATCAACAGGCTTGATCATTCAGAGGTTGTAAGCGAATCAATGAATAGTAAAGACATCATTTCAAAGATGGGGTCTATGAAGGGGCAGCCCGACCTTTTATTGATTGAGATGCAAAAGCGGTTAAAAGGACACAGGGCGATGAGTGAAAACAGTGCAGCAAAAAATACTGATATTAAAATGGTTGCATTATCAAGCAATGATGACCATGCGACCATTATAAATATGATGAGAGCAGGCTGCTGGACTTATTTATTAAAGGACATTAACCCCGATGAGTTCGAAAAAGCTTTGCAGGAAATAGAGGATAAACCATTTCATAAAACAAATGCATCAAATGTTAGTTACCGGTTGCTTACAAAAAAATCAAAAAAGGATAACGAGGTTTCCATTACAGCAAGAGAAAAAGTTTTTTTAGAGTTAGCCTGCAGTGATCTTACTTACAGGCAAATTGCAGAAAAAATGCACCTTTCAGAAAGAACGATTGATGGATACAGAGAAAGCCTGTTTGGAAAAATGAATGTACTGAGCAGAGTTGGGATGGCAATGGAGGCGGTGAGGAGGGGGATGGTGAGGATCTAAGATGCCTTTAACTTATAGATAAAATTTCGGTATCTAAAAAAATAATATGGAGATGGATCCTTTCGAAATATGAATCACAAACCAGGAACAGGGAAGGGAAAGTACACTCCTGTGCTGCATACTACACAAAAAGATACATGTTCAAAAAGCAATAACGTACATTATTCAACTTCCAGGATAACCTTGTCCATTGAATAATGTACGTAACGATTCCTTAAAAGCCTGTATCATCGGCGCTTGGCCCATAACTACCGGGAATGGGTACATCCAGTAAGCGAAGAAATACACCCAGCTGCGCCCTGTGATGGATAATTTGTGAAAGTGTCATCCTGATCACATCGGCTTTAGTTTCCCTGCTTAAAATTTGTTCGCCATTACGAAGCGTCCAAAGATCTTCTAATATTTCCTCTTTTGCTTTTGGCAATTCTTCCTCTGCCTCCGCAAGATTCTTTTCAAATAATGCTAGCAATGCTTTGGTATCATTGATAGCCGGTGACTCATAAGGGCTTGTTGCAAAATCCAGTTCATTGGTATTGAGCACCATGTTTATCCAGGCAGGCAGTTCTGCAATATGCCCTGCAAGCTGGCGGATGTTCATGCTTCTTGGATGGGGCTTCCAATCATATTTATCGTTTGGTACCGCGGAAAGCATTTTACGGGTGGTGATGGCTTCCTTACTAAGTTCTTTCAAAAATTCTTTGTTTCGATTCATAATGGTTTTTTTTATGTGAATGATACCACAAAGAAAAAACCGGTTTGTGACAACCCTATGTCAACAGGGTTTGGATTTATTTTATTCTTTTTGAAATGTCTTTTAAAATGCTGGCAATGATGTCTTTTAAACTGCCGGGGCTGATGATATCCGCATATTCGCCAAACATGAGGAAAAATCTTGCAAACCCATTGAGGGATTGAGTAAGGAAATACATTTCCATTTTGCCATCCACTTCTTTTTCGGATACAAAACCGTTATAGTATTTCTGGGCACCAAAATATTTCAATACTTTTTTATCGACCCTGATAACCACCTCCTGCAATTCTTTTTCACTTTTCATTTTAGTAAGAAAACTATTTAAAGATGGATGCTGCTGCACATAATGTTTTTCTGTAGGGTTTATGTAGCTGATCCTGTCGGTTCGAAAGTGACGGTAGTCTTTACGTAAATGGCAGTAAGCGATCATATACCAGTTACTGCCAAGATAGAAAATACCGATCGGTTCTACCATCCGGTTGCTGTATTGTTGGCTATGATTTGCGTAATAGCCAATATCAAGGATCGTTTTAGTGAAAATATGATCTAAAATAGTTTGCAGGTGAATATGATCATTCGTGGTTGCAGGCAGGTATGGATTTTTTAGAACGGCGATATGCGCTTCAAGGTCTTCAACGTAATCTTTTTCGGTATATTTCAAAACAGATTTTATTTTAAACAATGCAGATTCGTAACCTGAACGGGTAGATGCATCCGTAAATTTTTCAACCATCTTGCCTGCAGTGAGAAATGCCGTTGCTTCTTCCTTAGTAAACATGACCGGGGGTAAACGATAGCCTTCCATGATCGTAAAGCCAGTTCCGGCTTCGCCTAAAACAGGTATACCCGCTTCATCCAGGGCTTTTATGTCACGGTAGACAGTCCGTAAGCTGATCTTGAAACGGTCGGCAATTTCCTGGGCTTTTACAACTCGTTTTGATTGCAACTGAATGAGTATGGCAGAAACGCGATCTATGCGATTCATGAATAGATAAATTTGAAAAAGGAAATTAGTGGAAAGGACGGTAAAGAAAAAGAGAAATGTTTTTTAAACTGTTTTATGATTTGCAAAAACCTATGCAAAAACCTTCTTATTTGATTCAGCGCTTGTATGGTTTCTAACTTTGAATTTCTATTCACAGAGATATTCAGTCTTGCTGCCGCTTTTTTGTCGAGGGCTCAACACATGTAGATCTAAGAAATAATTACCCCGCCTCCGTCAAGCTGGCAACTTTTCAAATTGCGCCACTACTCTTTTGTTAACCTTATAAATTCTACAGGCTTTTATAATACTTTTGCTGTATGAATTGTATAACCAGGGCAGGCAATTTCTTTCATAAACAACAGTTTTTTCTCCTCCTGTCAATATTTACTTTCAGCTCAACATCTGCACAGGTTCCGGAAAAACCATTCATTAAACTTACAGATCCCTTAATTGAGAAAAGCAAAGTAGCATCATCGCAACAATTTATCATTGGGAGCACCTGTAAGTCCTGTTCATTGATGATAAACGGCGAGAAGATAAAAGTTTATGCAACCGGAGCATTTGTTTACGAAATAAAATTGAACGAAGGCGACAATCCATTTACGCTGGTTGCTATTTCAGCGCAAGGTAAGTCTGCGTCAAAAGCAATTCATGTTATTTATGAGCTTCCAAAACCACCCGAACCGGTAAAAATATTTGGAATAGAAAGCATCCGAACATTTCCGGAGGGTAATCTTGAGCTAATGGCTGCTGATAAAATTTCCTTTAGGGTCAAAGCATACCCTGGCAGCAAGGTAAGCGTGTTGAATAATATCCCGCTGTATGAAATGCCTGTAACAGAAACTAAAGGCATGCCCGGCATTTACCAGGGAATTTATGAAATAAAAAATACAGACAGTTTTGTTGCCTTAAGAATCCCTGTGACGATTATGGACTCAGCCGGGCAACGAATTACCATGGAAACAAAAGATACTTTTTCTGTAATGTCTAAGGCGGCGCCGAAGATTGGGATTACAAAAGGCAGGTTGGCTCACCTGGAGTACGGGCTCGGCGATGACAGGCTTGGTGGAGCCAAAATAGGTTATATCGACAGTTTGATTCCTTTAAAAATTATTGGAAAGGTTGGAACACATTATAAAGTGCAACTTACAAAAACAAGAACGGCTTATATCCCCGACGAATTGGTAACGCTGGCGCCTGAGGGCAGTTTTGAACCATCAGCATTAACCGGTAAATGGAGAGTTTATGGTGATTCGCTTTTTGATTATGTAAATGTTGAACTTACATCCAGGTTGCCTTATCAATCTTTTCAGTTAATGGATCCGTCAAGGATCGTGGTAGATATTTTTGGAGCAACAAACAATACCAACTGGATAACCCAACTTGAAAATACCAAAGAGATCAGCAGCGTAAATTATGAACAGCTTGCAGATGATATTTTCAGGATATCCATCCAGCTTACACACAAACAACACTGGGGACATGAGGTTTTCTTCCGGAGCAATACACTTGTAATAAAAGTAAAACATCAGCCAGCTGATCTCTCGTTAAATAAATTAATCATTGCCATCGATGCCGGCCATGGTGGAAAAAATACCGGTGCAGTTGGCCCAACAAGCATTGAAGAAAAAACACTTACATTAGCCCTGTCCTTGAAACTTCAAAAAATATTAGAGGAAGTGGGAACGAAGGTGATCATGACAAGAACAACCGAAACCTTTTTTGATAATAAGGAGCGCATCCTTTTTTATCGCGACAGCCTTCCCGATATATTAATCAGCATTCATTTAAATTCTGCCCGCGATCCAATCCGGGTTGCCGGAACAGCTACCTTTTACCGTTATCCTGGCTTTAAAGCATTAAATACCGCTATTCACAGCCAGATGCTTAAACTGGGATTAACGGATTATGGTAACAATAGTTCATTTAACTTCATGCTAAACAGCCCCACCGAGTATCCCAACGCCTTAATAGAGGCACTGTTCCTTAGCAACCCCGAAGAAGAAATGAAAATGCTGGACGAGGATTTCCAGGAGCAGATGGCTCGGGCTATCTTGCAGGGAATAAAAGATTTTTTGAAAGGATGTCAATAGCTTTTATGAGGTCCGGAATTGGAAAGTTCAAATATTTTCAGCCACAATTTCAGCCCAGTATTTAAACACACTTTTATCCTTTGATACCCGCAATTGAGTATTAAAAACAAAGGGCTAAAAGAGTAGCTTTACCAAATCGACGCTAAAAACATGCCTGCTAAAAAAAAGATAATCTGCATTGTAGAAGATAAGAACGACTTACGTGAGGCCATGGAACTAATGATACAGCTCCATGAAGGATATGAATTGGGCGGAAGTTTTGCCAATGCAGAGGAGGCTATGGAGAAAATCCCTGCTATCGAACCCGATGCTGTACTTATGGATATCAATCTTCCCGGTATCAGCGGCATTCGTTGTGTGAATGCGCTAAAGACAATGTTTCCTGAAATGTTATTTTTAATGTGCACGGCTTATGAAGACAATACAAAGATCTTCGATTCACTAAAGGCGGGGGCAAGTGGTTATATTTTAAAAACAGAAGGCCCCAAAATTATCATGCAGTCATTGGAAGAAATGATCTTGGGTGGAAGCCCGATGAGCAGTGTTATTGCTCGAAAAGTAGTGGCAAGTTTTGCAAATATGAGCAAAGAAAATGCGCTGATTGAAACATTAAGTGAACGGGAAAAAATGGTTTTGGAAAAGCTGGCAAAAGGGTTGATTGGAAAAGAAGTTGCAGATGAGTTACAGATCTCCGGAGGAACGGTACGTAAGCATGTTCAAAATATTTATAAGAAGTTGCAGGTGAACACGAGGGTGGAAGCTGTTAACTTATATTTAAAGCGATAGCTTATCTTAGTACCCATCGGAATTAAATCCTTCACTAAAGCATGCTGCATATTAAAATATACTTTGCCCTTTTCTTTGAGAGCATTTCGATTTTTATGTCCTTGTTTTTTTTCATTCAGTACAGCATCATAAAAAGAAGGGAGCATCTTTATTATGCGCTTTACCTGCTTTCCTTATCAGTATATTATGTACTTGCAATTCCCGACCTGTTCTTCCCGGTAAATATTGAGACTGAAAATATGATTGCCGGGTTGAATACATTTAAACGTCCGGTTCAGTTTCTAAGCAGCATCTTTTATACTTTTTTTGTTATCTATTACCTTGGATTGAAAAACAATTCCATGTTTTTATTTAAGTTTTTCAGGGTGCTGATTGTATTCTATTTATTATTCTCAACTACCTGCCTGCTGCTTAATTTTTTCATGATTCCCTATGACGGTATTTACTATTTGCTAAGCATGTTGCTTTTGCCTGTACAGTTGTATGTGGTTATAGCAATGCTTAGACATAAGGTTCCTTATTCAAAGTATATAATATGGGGAACGATCATGATCCTCCTGGGAAGTGCAGTGGCAATATTGTATACAGTGTACGCACCACATACCACGCTTGTGGACCGTATCCAGATCTTTTTACCTGCCCAGGTATGTATCCTCATCGACATGTTCTTATTTACCGTTGCCCTGCAAAAAAAGATCGCTGATAATGAAAAATCTTTGATCAATGCTTCTTATCAACGGCAGCAAGCTGTTCTGTTGGAAAGGGAAAGGATTATTGCCGACCTGCATGATGATGTAGGTGGAGGGCTCAGCAGTATACGAATGCTGAGTGACCTGATGGCACAACAGGCGGATCATCCAAACGCTACAAGCATTACGACGTTTTCTCACAAAATTTCTGCTACTGCGAAAGACATAGCACAACGCATGCACACCATCATCTGGAGCCTGAATGCAGAAAACGATACGTTGGACAATTTTGTTGAATATGTAAGACAATATGGTATTTCATACTTTGAAAATTCTGCTGTTCACTTTCAATGCACTACCGATGCTGATCTTCCCGCTCACCTGCAATTAAAAGGTGTACAGCGCAAAAATCTTTTTCTTATAATGAAGGAATCCTTTCATAATATTTTAAAACATTCAGGAGCAGATAAAACCATGGTCCATATTTTTGTTGGCGGTAATATCGTTCACATACAGGTAAAAGATAATGGTAGCGGGATAAAAAATCCAAACCAGTTTGGCAATGGCTTAAAGAATATGAAAAAGAGAGTGGATGAGATCGGCGGTAAGTTAGATATATCTTCCAATGGTGGAACAATTATAAAGATAGATGTGCCATTGCGGTAACGGCTACCTGTTAACAAACCTTGATTGATATAACCTGTTAAGTTTGCCAATCATTTCAACAAATCAATTCATTAATATGAGCCCGTTAGTAAAAGAATTCAACGACTATCGAACCAAAATGAACGAGGTTATCCTGAGTAAAGAAAATCTTGTTATCAAAAGATTATGGAACCTCGATAGTAACACTTATGCCTCCGGCGCACTGGATGTTAAAACAAAGGAATTACTCGGCCTCGTTGCGAGTATGGTACTGCGTTGTGATGACTGTATCAAATATCACCTGGGAAAGTCACATGAGCTTGGTGTGAATACAAAAGAGATGTACGAGGTATTTGCTGTTGCGAATATTGTTGGAGGAACAATCGTGATACCACATACGAGAAGAGCAGCGGAGTACTGGGAAGAGCTGCAGTCTTAAAAGTTAAGCATTGTAAGTTGGGTATTGAAAATTTTTGAAAAGCAACGATCTAAAGAAATGGTCAATATCCAACGTACAACGTTCAATACTCTAAACGCCCAAAGAAAATCGCTACCTATGCTGAAAAAGCTCAGGAATTCAAAAGAAAAATCTCAATAAAAACTGTTTAATACACGTTGGGTGAATAAAAACTTACTTCTAATTTCAGTATTCAGCACTTCAATTATGGAGAAAGCGAAATTTGATCTGGAAGATCGGCTTGTCGATTTTACCTGCAGGATGATTGACGTCGTCGAAGCATTGCCAAATACAAGAGCAGGAAATTATCTTGCAAGCCAGTTGATAAAATCCTGCCATTCTCCTGCTTTGAATTACGCAGAAGCCCAGGCTGCTGAATCAATCAACGATTTTTTACATAAGCTTTCCGTAGTGCTAAAAGAATTAAAGGAATGCAGGGTTACGCTGAAGATCATTGGCAAAAAAAACCTAATCGAACCAGCTTCTAGGCTGGACCATATTTTTACAGAAACGCAAGCGTTGGTCGCTATCATTGGAAAAAGCATCAGTACTGCAAAAAAGAAGAGAGTAGCGGTAGCAACAAAGCCCTGAAAATTGAGTATTGTATGTAGTATTTTGAGCATTTCTTTATAAGACATCGATCTAAATAAATGTTCAATATCCGACGTACGACATTCAATATAGGATTAGGTAGAATAAGCGCAAACTGAAGTCAGCCTTAAGTTTCGAATGTAATAAAGTTCGAATTCTATCAGTACCTGCATAAGGCGCATCTTTGCGTCCCGATTGCGATCGGGACGTAGTCGGAATTGTCCCGATAGCAATCCTATCGTGTGGACACATTTCTCCTTATTTCCCATCCGTCCATAGCGGCTTTAAAATATTTTAATCCTATCCAAAGAGTGGTAATTCCGGGATGCCTTTTACTTTCATATCCTTTCCATCCCCCT
>JBDSBG010000012.1:0-9735 GCA_039921685.1 Ferruginibacter sp. | reverse complement strand
TGACTTCTGACAATACCATGATGTTATTCTTTGTTCTAACACCTGTTTCCGCTTTGACATTCGCTCATGCCTTCGCCGGGTTATTACCAGATCTCTCAGGGTAAGTATATCCGCTTTCCATTCATGTAGCCTCTGCATTTACGTAGTAATGTTCTGTACAGTATCCGGGCTTCTGTTTGTCTGGCAACATCACCCACATTACCCCGCCTCATATGCAGTTTCTGTTCGTAAGCTCGAATGTTTGTCGCCAGCTTCCCTCAGATTCCACCTCACAGTGGACACCTTTGCTATTGACTAATACTACCTACTGTAAAGCGTATTCGGGACTTGCACCTATAGCTGATATACATGCCTGACACACAAGACAAATGGCCGGTGAATAACCGGCCACTTGCAAATGACAATGTACCTGCGCAATACCTGCTACTACCGGCAACGATGTACTACATAAACCACCTGATCATTGTAGCAAACAGTAGTGATAAATGAAACCCATGAACGCCTACGACGGCCTGGGAAATTAGACAAAGGAATATTGCTTAAACCAATGCCGAAAGAAAACTGTGCTGATAACATAACATTCATTTAAAATAAAAAACAAAAATACCTGCAAATGCGAGTAGCGGCCTTGAGTGGATGCACATAAATCCTTAATTACCGTGATGCTGAATTAAAAAAGAATCTAGAATAGTGGAATATGCTCATTAGCGGCAATGCTGCCTTTATGGTGCGCAGCGAAAGGTTATACTGCTTCTTTGCCGTAGGCTGTGCAGGATGTGCCGCTGCTACCTTGCAGGTATTTTATTTTTAAAATGGATGATTGCTAGAATTTTTTTTTGATGTGATTTTTATTGCAATTTTTTGGATAGCTCAGCCTTGAATTTTTATGGCACATTGATTTAAATTAGCAGGATACTTTTTCGAATTTCGGGTGAGTATTGGTATGCTGTACATGTGAGTGATTCTTCGTTCCTTTGGATAAACCCCACGATGATGGCATGAAAACAAAATGCTGGTGCAAAAAAGTTTAACCCTTTTAATAGTGTCAATAAGATTGAATAAATTTATCCTACCCAAATGCAAGTTGCTTATCCTTCCAAATTTGTGCATATTTTTTTTTCAAATCCTTGCTTAAAAAAGAATGGTTAATTAATTCCAGTACTTTTTTATTCCTGCTGCTAAAAAGTTTAAAACTATTGTAATAAACTTTTTCATTTATGCCCAGGCTTTCAGCCAATACTTTAAAGTCGGTTAATTTTATTTTGCTTTTTTTCCCATTTAAGGTAAGTGCAAGTTCCTCGTTGTCTTTCGGATTTATTAAGCCAACATTGAGCAAATCATAAGCGGGGCTTAGTACTACTGCATCAGGTTGGTGCAATATTGAAAAGTTTTTCAGGTGCATGTCGTTGTTGCCTACTAAATAACTGAACAATACCAATTCAAAATAATTAAGCAGGTCCAAACCTTTATTACAATATTTTGCTACCAGCTTACCGGCTTTTTCATAGCTGCTTTTGTATTTATTCTCTGTTAAAAATTCTGATAATTGGCAGAGGTCTTCCATGTGTATTTTCTTTCCGTCCTTTCTGTCGAAACGTTTTGCCAGGTACACCATTCTTCCGTCACTTGCCTGCAGTAATGTGTGCTCACATACGGGAATTTTGAAAAGCTCTGCCAGGTGCATGGTGAGATCTTCTGTTTCTGGCATCATAGGATATTGATGATGCTGCGGTTTTAAGATATACTCACCCCAGAGGCCAACAACCGTTAGCCTGTTTTTGCCCTGCCTGTCCGGCAGGCGGGCCTTTTGTTTTTCGAGCGTTACCGATAATTTGGGTTGTACCCCTGTAACGGCTATACGCTGGTATATTGTTTGTTTGGCCAACTCATCAAGCAATTGATCGCTTAATGCTAAAGTGGGAACTTCTGTTGTACCAAAGAATTTTTTAGCACAGGCCGGGTGATAGTTTATGTGGCCGGCATCCTTATAACAAAACCAACAATTCGCCATTTTATTCAAATTCATTTTGAGGTAATATTGTTACAGCACCAATGGTATCCCTGCATGTAGTTAACAGCAGTTCAAAACGATCATTGGGTTTTACTTTCCAGTGGTCAACTGCAATATTCAACAGCCAGCCTTCGGGGATAAGGCCATCGAAAAAGGCGAACAATGTTTTGCTGGTATACGTTCCTGTTTGTTTTGGTAATGTCAGGCTAATGGATCTGCTGCCTGGTTGCTGCAGGTATTGATCATCGTACTTTAATGTGTAACCATCGTCTGTTTCTGAAAGCAAGGCTGCCAGTACACCATCATATAACACTTTTGCTAGTTTAGCCATTATTGTTTGATTTTAGGGTTACGGTCAGTTCAGCACCGAAGAGGTGAAGTACCTGGTTTACTTTATCCATGCGCATGGTAGCTTTGCCCTGCTCAATTTCTCTTACCAGCCGTAGGCCGATACCGGCTTTTGCTGCCAGCTCTTCCTGGGTGAGGTTGTTTTCTTTTCGCTTTTGTTTCAGGAATTGGGATAAATCCATTTTATACCTTTTAGGGTATAAAGGTGCTCGTTTATTTAATATTATACCTAAAAAGGTATAATCTATTTTGAAAGGGAGAGATTATACCCAAGAAGGTATAATTAAATTTTGCCTTAGCATGATTTAATTTGATGAGTTTATGATTTAAAAGCTCAATGCATTCGTGGACATGGACGCAGGCGAGTATAATTAATCACTTTTATTTGCTTCTGGTTTATTGGCTTTACGTCATAACGAAACAACGGTTTGTCTCACCTGTATTGGTCTCTACAGCTGCAGAGTTCTTTTAGAAGATTGATGTATCAGCTGCTTTGAAACCAGCCATTTTGAAAATGCCGCAATCCTGACAATGGTGTTCGTATTGATATTTGACAAAATTAAACCTCCCTTCTTTAAGACGATAACGATTTGGGCCACTAAAGTGTGTTATTACGGCATAAATTTTTGCAAAGTGGATCTAACCCCACTCTGGCGCAAGTCTACCGAAGGACGACTTTGTCTTTTTAAGACTGCCGGTCTTCGACTGATTCAGGGACTCAAAATTCTTATCGTTGCACCAAATTTTCATTTGTACAAAATTCTGCTAAGACCGATCAAAGACCTGGAGTCCCTGCCCCTCACAGTCAAAATAAACATTCTTTCAAAAAGGTTGTTGTAACTACTGTCGCAAATTCGACGTTCAAACTTGCAAGGGCTGTTTCGTGAATTAGTTCGGCAGAATAGTTCTGTCCATTCAACCCCTTTTTATTGAAAGTTGCGGTTGCGTCTGATACAATATATGTATCAAAACCTAAATTGCTGGCCATTCTTGCTGTTGTCGAAACACAATGATCGGTTGTTAGACCTACGATTACAATTTTTGTAATCTTTAAATTCATAAGTTGTTGCTGCAGGCCAGTTCCAATAAAAGCGCTATTGACGTTCTTCTTAATCACTGGTTCCTGACCTATTGGTTCTACCAGGTCGTTAAATTCATTTCCTTCGTTTAGTTCATTAAGCAGTGAAGCGGGATTGGATGAACAGTGCTTGATATGAAAAATTGGCAAGTTATTTTTCCTCCAAAGAATCAACAGTTGACTTGCATTTTCTTCCGCTTCCTGGTTGTTTCTTTGCCCGCCCCAATACTCAATATTTTCAAACCCTTTTTGAATATCAATAAGCATTAATGCAGGTAGATCTGCTTTTGTTATGTTCATCTTATATTTTTTTGCTTCGTTATTTTCGCTCATGTGTTAATGTATTTTTCAGATGTTGAACAAAAAATTATCATCAATATGTGGTACCTCTAAAACAGTTTCATCATTTATTGCAGGTTGCTTAGCCATTTGTAAGAAATGTTAGCACCTGAAATAACGGTAACAATATTTTTAAACTGTTTAAAAAAATCCGGATAAACCCGAATTGCCGTTAATCCGACAATACCCGACGGTTCGACATACATCTTTTCAAATAAAAATGACCAGTGAAATGTTTCCTGGATCTGGTTATCGGTAACTAATAAAAAGTCATCAACATGTTTTTTTAAATAAGGTAGGGTAATGCAATCTTCTTCCACCATTCCTCCTATTCCTTCAGCGATCGAAGGCAGGTCCGGCAAACGTTCATACTTTCCTTTTTTAAACCAATTGTAAATGCATGGTGTGGCATCTTGCTGCACACCTATTATTGTTATTTCAGGATTTATGGTTTTTAAAAGCATTGCCATTCCTGCCAGGTAACCTCCTCCTCCTACACCGCATACCAGGCAATCCATCTCTGGGAGCTGGGATAAAAGTTCAGTTGCTATAGTTCCGCCGCCTTCAATCATCTCTGTGTCATTGTAAGCTGAGACATAGATATAGCCCTTTTGTTGTTCGATTTGTTTAGCCTGCATTCTCGCCTCCTCCATTGTGTCGAAGAACTGAATAGAAGCACCATTGTTATTAATGTCTCTGACCCTGTCATTGTCGGCCATCTTTGGCATTAATATATGAACTTTAGCATCCAGCTTGTTGGCAGCATATGAAAGACCAACGCCATGTCCACCGGCAGTTGGAGCAACAAATATAGCTTTCGGGTTTTCCTTAAACGTTTTCAATATCTTATTAAAACCTCCTCTTGCTTTAAAGGAGCCGGAAGCCTGTAAGTTTTCGAGTTTGTAAAAAACATTAAGTCTATGGTCAGTTTGTAATTGCATAGAGAATTTAACGGGAGTTTTTATGACGTAGTGCTTAATTCTTTTGCCCGTGTTAAAAATGTCTATCGCTTTAATATTCATATTATAATTCATCCATTTTAAGCAAGAATCTATTAATCATCAATCATTGTGGTACGGGTAAATGCTTCAAATCCTTATCAGGGGGATTGTACTGCTTTTTCTAATGCACTTGTATCGATGAAATAAAATGCAACCTCATCAATCATTTACTGTCTGCATCATATCCTTCCCGGACTCACATTTATATTTTTCTAAAATACTTTTTTTCATACATCCGGTTATAAAGTTTGCGTGTATGCGCAGAGCGGATTAGAATCACTTGAATTTAGTTGTTATTATTTATCAACTGTGTAATTCAATTCAGTTACACCACTGGTAAATTGCTTAGTAGTTATTAGTTTAAGTGCTATTTTATCCTCGCTGGCTCCAAACAGTGGAATGCCCCGACCGAGAATGATTGGATTCACAAATAAGCAGTAGCCATCAATTAGGTTCTGTTGAATAAGGGCATGTGTTGCAGTAGGGCTGCCAAACAACAATATCTCGCTGCCTTGCTGTTGTTTTATTTCCTTTATCCTGTTAAAAAGATTGTCGCTGATAATTGTTGTGTTGGGCAGATCTGCGTTTTTCATTGTTTTAGATAAAACAACTTTGTGAGCTTGCTTATACCACTTTGAATGTTTAATGTCGTGCTTGCTCGCTGTCGGCTTGTCTCCGGCAGTAGGCCAGTAACTTTCCATCATCTCATAAGTTACCCGTCCATATAATGCAGTATCGGTTTCGCCTATCCGCTTACCCATATGATCAAAGATTTCTTCATCAACTTTAATCCAATCCATTTCTCCATTGGGTCCTGCTACAAAACCGTCAAGCGATATGTGCATAGATGAAATTATCTTTCTCATATAGTTCTATTTTTTTATTGTTTTGTATCGTTTGGTAATAGTCCTTTTATTAGTGCCGCTTCCCGTCGTATTAGCGAATACCTTTGACTGCTGAGTTGTTATAAATCTTTATCTGTTCTTTTGCCAAAATTCTTCCACGCTTGTTGTCATTGCTAACTCAACTCCAAACTTTGTATCAGGCACTGGTTTCAAGGCTCTTAATGAAAGCGGTATATGTCCCGACCAAACTTCATCGGCATTTTCTTCATCTCCCCTGGGACCTCCATCCCGGACTTTAGCAGAGGCTTTATCTATTCTAAATTTAACTACCATAGTAGCTTTTAACTGGTTGGGGGAACCCACTGATACTTCATCCCATCTTCCTTTAATTATATTTTCTGTAATGATTCTTAAACCTTCTATTCGACTTTCATGATCAGTCACTAATTCTGCTTTCCCAAATAGCACTACCGAGCGATAATTAGCTGAAGTATCAAACAGGGTTCTTGCTAAAACAATCCCGTCCAAATGTGTTACCCCTATACAAACAATCTGTCCGTTCAGTATCTGGTTAAGCATATAATTTTTGGTTGAGCCATGGATGTAAAGCATATCAGCTTTCCTTCCATATGCGGTAGGTATCATAAGCGTCTGCCCCTCATGCAAAAAAGCTATATGACATAAAAAGCCAGCATCTAAAATCTGATAAACTGATGCTTCATCATTTACTTCTTTGTCTGCTCCCCGTATTATTTTATTAAACTCCATCGTGTGTGTATGTGAAAGATTTGAAAACCCTTTTGTTCATCTGGACATTAACTGGTTTCGTTTCAAATATCATAATACAATTCGTGTATAACCTCACAATGAATTGACATTTCATCAAACCGATGCAATAATAGTTTGGCTTTTGCCGGCACATAAGCAAGTTCGTAGTTCTCGCCTGCAAATTGTTTTACGGACTCAAGTTTCTCAAACAACATAATCGTTGTAAACTCCACTTCAGTTTTGAGTTGCCTTTTTAAAAGTTGAATGCCTAAATACCCTTTCACCTGTTTTTCTTCTATTGATGAAAACACTTCTTGTTTTAGTAGTTTTTCATAACCATCAGCATTAACGAGCGTTGTGTAGCCGTGCCAAATTCTTGCGATCATTTGTCTATATTTTATTTGATATTTATTTATCCATGCAGAGCCTCGATTGCTTTTACGGGCAATCAGAAATCGAATTTCAATGAAATAGTAAAAACGGCAGGCCTAAATCCACCAATAACAGTTTTCAGCTTACATAAAGCAAGCAGAGAAACCTGAAGTCTGAAGTTATATACAGAACGAATGCCCATAAAAAAGAAAAAGTACAAACAAAACAGTGGATTGATCAGGCAGCTTTGGCATTATATGTCGATAGCCCTACCCTCTTGTTCCTATCCAACTAATATTACAATGCGTACTTTTTGCGATAGTTTATTGGCGATAAATCAGTAAATTTTTTAAACACTTTTCTAAAAGCATCAATATCGTTGTAACCTGTTTCGTAAATAATTTCGTTCACCGTTTTTCTGCCTGTTTCCAAATGTTTTTTCGCAAACTCGACTTTAACCCGTTGGATGTATTCTAATATCGAGTTATTCGCATTCTTTTTAAATCGTCTCTCAAATGTTCTTCGTCCAACTCCAACTATTTTGCAAACTTCATCAACGGTGAAAACTGCAGTAGGATTATTTTCAATAAACTCTTGTGCCTTGAGCACAATCTCGTCTCCATGCCTTTTTTGCCCGATAAATATCATGAATGGGTTCTGACTTTTTCGCTCAATGTCTATTTCAAACATCTTGGATGCAAGGATTGATATTTCCCTGCCCAAATGTTTTTCAATAATGTAAAGTAGCAAGTTCAAATATGAGAATCCGCCACCACAAGTGTAAATTCCTTTTTCATCTGTGATAATAGTATTATCAATAATTTTTACATCAGGAAACATTGTTTTAAACTCATTTCTTGCAGCCCAGTGAACTGCACATTTCCTGTTTTTCATAAGCCCTGTGGATGCTAAAAAAAAAGATCCAACACATAGGCAAACAATTTCAGCATTGGCGTGATACTGAGCTATTACCCAATCCCTGTATTTTTTATTTTGCAATATCGCACTCGTAAAATCACCACACAATAACGGAATTATAATGACGTCAGTTTTTTTGACCTGGTCAATAGTCTTGTCAACTTGTATGTTATAGAGTCCACTATTTAGTTTTGTAATATTTTCCACCCCCACAATTTCAACGTCATAAAAAGCTGGCTTCCCTTGATATTTCATAAAATCATTCACTCTGTTGAGAATTTGATGACTACTGTCAATGCTCGTCATGGTTGCTTCGTAAAGTGGTAAGATGGAAATGTGTTTCATTGAGCAAATATATAAAAACTGACTGTCGCGATCAACGGGTAAGATTGTCGTATTTCCCTGATGTTGCTTTGCGTTTGCGAACCTAGCTTTGTATCGAAACAAATTAAAAATGAAAAATATGAAATCAGTAGAAATTATTATGCTTCCTGTAAAGGACAGACAAAAAGCCAAAGAATTTTATTTGACACTGGGTTTTAAAGTTATTGTTGAAGCAGAGGACCCACATGGCGAAACGTGGATACAAATGGGATTGCCCAATAGCAGCACTACTATCTCTCTTGCCGGCTTTCAAGGCATGATTTGTGAAACAGATGATATCGAAACAGAAATTAAAGAACTGAAAGCAAAAGGAATTGAGGTTGGCAAAATTGATGATACAGCATGGGGGCAATTTGCATGGCTGAAAGATTTGGATGGAAACAGTTTGTGTCTTCATAAGAAATAGTGAGTGAAAATGATGGCAAAAGGTAGGATTGGTAATATGAGCAAATCCTACCTTTTTATTTTCAACAGATACAAGTGTCATTTGATGATGATTTACTAAACTTCAGTATAGCTTGATCTTAATAAGTGAACACCTAAAATCTAGAATCTATGATTGCCAGAATCTGGAGTACCGGAATATTAAAAGGTAAGGAGAATGAGTATCTGAATTTCGTCAAAAAAGAGTCAGTTCCGATGTTCAAAATGCAAACCGGCATTCTTAATGTCCAAATCCTGCTGCAGCAGGAAAAATCATTGGTCATTACGTACTGGTTGAGGGTTGAAGATATAGAGCTGATGGAGAATGACGAATTATATAAACAGACCACACAAAAGATTTTAGCAGGCGGCTTTTTAACGGATACACAAGCTGTTGAAAAATTTGAATGCCAAAATTTATCGGGTTTTTGATTGAGACTTCTTCGTAAGGAAAATGCTGATGAATACCATCTATTCAATAATAATCAAAAGAACTTTTAAAGTGACCGGGCAACAAAAATCAAACAGCGCAACCGTTCCAAACTTCGGGTTATTCGTTATTAAAATCATCATTTTAGAATTAGTATAGGTTCCTCTTGAATATCATTAGAACAAAATATTCATAATGATTGAAAATAAGCAGTTGAAAAAAAATGGGAACCAACTTTTAAAACCTAACCAGGTTATACTCCATATATGCTGCTGTTTGCTCGGCTACTTCCCTCCCTTTGAGTAATTCCACAATATGAAATGATAAATCTATGCCTGCAGAAATTCCTCCCGATGTAAATATTTTACCAGCTTGCAAATAACGTTGCTCTTTTACGGGTATTGCTAAGGGAGCAATTTCCATAACATTTTCGTAAGCCAGGTGATGGGTAACAAAAGGAATATTATTGAGATAGCCTAATTTTGCCAGTACCCTGGCACCAGTACAAATACTTGCTGTATATTCTGAAATACTATGAATTTTTTCAATCCAGCTTAAAACCTCTCCATCATTTATTAACTGTCTTGTACCAGCACCGCCGGAAATTATTAAAATATCTATGTGGGGTGCATCAGCAAAATTATATTTTGGATTTACTGATAACCCATTTACTGCAAATAACGGGTCGGAGGTTTTAGCAACTGTAAAAATCTCAAATAGTTCAAAATTATTTATTTCTGATGCTACTGAGAATACTTCAAAAGGTCCGCAAAAGTCAAGTACTTCAACATTGTCAAAAATAAAAATGCCTATATTTT
>JBDSBG010000011.1:0-5078 GCA_039921685.1 Ferruginibacter sp. | reverse complement strand
CAATGATCTTCATCCAGTGAATTACATCAGAAAAATAATTGCCCCCTGCCATGCTGCTGTGGCTCAAAATAAAATTCTTGATATTTTCAAGTGCATACTTGGTTGAAACATCAGTGATGGAGGTGATACCAAATCCTTCAAAGCGAAAATGATCAAGCGGAAGTGCTTCCTGTATCCATTTTAGTTTTTCTTCCCTGTCGTAATTTGCTGATTTCAAAATATCGAAACTCAGCACCGGCATTTCCTTTTCGGGAATGATCTCTATAAAACGAGTATCGAGATTTGCCTCATAATAACGGGTAAGGCCAGTTGCCGGATCTTCCGCGGAGTGAACGATCTCCCTGCTAAAGAAAGCGGGGATACCATAATGTTTCTCCAACACCACAGAATATGCAAATTCAGTTGGATTTCCCTGTATCCTTACCGTGCCGATTGTTGAACAAATCGTGCAAACATTATCGACAGCAATGCTGGATACCAGGTTGTGAAATGCATTCGTGCTGTAAAAAATGGTCGGCTTCATGGGTACGCTCAATGCCCAATGATTTACTTCCTCATCCTCTACCATTCTTGATAAAGAATTGTAGATAAGCTCCATTAAGCCTTTATAATCTTTTATTTTCTCAATATCCACCGCTTCCAATATTTCAGGATGCTGCTCGAATTGCTCAACCACGTGTTGAAAGAAATACTTTTTATGGCTGTTGGTTTTATCCCTCACTGCTTTTATATAATCCAGAAAAGGACGGAAACTGATGATTCGTTTGCAGGAAGGAACTGTAAGATTCTCAGGCAGTATATGTATTATATCTGTATGCATAATTAGATCATTCGTCTACTTACCGGTTGTAAAGTTAAAAATTTTAATATAATGGTATGCAATAAATCCCGATTTCGTAAATGCTCTTTTATAAATGGAGACGAATAAGGATGAGTGATATTTTAAAGCCCGGTTAGTTGCATGTCACCCATTTGGTGGGTAAGACCATCGAGGCAGAGATGCTAAAAATGCGGAACTTTGATTTATGAAGGAAAGAAAATTAGTCCTGGGAGATATTCACGGCCATCTTGATAAACTCGCCGCTGTTTTTGAATTATCCTCATTCGATATGGACAACGACCTGCTGATACAGGTGGGGGATATTTGCGACAGGGGACCTTCAAGTTACGAAGTGGTTGAATTGTTGAAAAAATGCAAAAAGCTTGTTCTTATTGAAGGCAATCATGATCAATGGTTGAAATCGTACATGAATTCAACCATGCGTGGCCTGGATGCCATGTGGGTTCAACAAGGTGGCAAGGCTACACTGGATTCATATGCAAGGCATAAACTCGAGCCGGCGGTACACAAGGAATTTTATTCCCGGCAGGTTCCTTATTATGTTGATGCTGATAATAATTGTTTTGTTCATGGGGGTTTCAACAGGAAGTTCAAAATTGCAGAACAGGATATGGAATCACTGGCCTGGGATAGAGAGCTGGTAAATCAAATGATGAGCGCTGCCCCTGGAGAAAAGCTTAAAACGGCAGACAATTTCAATCATATTTATATAGGCCACACCCCTACCATTTACTGGCACGAACATAAGCCCATTACCCGGGCTGGAATAACGAATGTTGATACCGGCGCAGGCAAGGGTGGCAGGCTAACGATCATGGATATCGACTCTCAACAGTTCTGGCAGTCTGTTAGTTGATTGAACAAGAACATTTACAATTAATAATGGAGCTTTGACAAGCTTAAACAGTTAACCTGGTATTGTCAATTGTCAACCAAATAAAAACTTTAAACTCACAGAAAGAACTTCCTCCATTGCTTCGGGTAGATATGACTCGGACCACGGATGCTTTCTCTCAAATACATGATCGGTTTCTAATGTAAATAGTTGAGCACTGGGCTGCCATTTTTTTAGCATAAAAGCAACTTCAACGGGAACCGCAGGATCAGCAGTTCCATGGCATAATAGGACAGGAATGTTTAAACTGCTTATTGCTTTTTGAATGTCCAGGCGTGACTGATGTATTTCGTAATCTTCGTACAATTGATAATACAAAGGCATTAGTTGTTTTGTCCTTCCATTTAAATAATATTCTACGCCCTTCTTTTTCCATGCATCCATTTTCTCCTCCGGCCAGTTTCCCCAGGGCGTTTTACATTCACCGATAGCAGCCCAGCCAATTAATTTTTTTATACGATCATCTTCAGACGCAAATAAAATAGCAATTCCAGCACCCATGCTATGGCCAATTAGATAAATATTACTGGTATCCATCGTGTAGCTGAAAGGATTTGCTTTATCGCATACCCAGTCCAACACGATCTTCAAATCTCCCAATTGTTTCGTGTAATTATTTTGACCGAACGCTTCCAGGTTAGCAAATTCTTCAGGGTTTTGAGCATTGGTACCGTTATGAGAAAAATTAAATTTAAGAAACAAAAAACCTGCAGTTGCAAAACGTTCGGCGATGATGTCGAAATTGCCCCAGTCTTTGAATCCATTGAAACCGTGTGCATAAATAACAATCTTCTTTTGTTGATCATCCTTCTCAAAAAAGACATCCCCAATGACCGGCAATTGATTATGCCCGATTAGTATATTTTTGATCTTTTCCATTGTTATGAAAGGTATTTATTTTCAGGGTTATTCTTATGGTTAAAAGATTAAAATTTACTCGTTTGCTGGCAAACAAATGGATTTCACGCAAAGGAAGTAAGGTGCGCAAGGACGCAAAGATAGTTTGAGCCAAACGCAACCTATGCAACCGAATGCTTTGAGGCGTTGGGAAAAGTATCGATTTCACGGGTTAATTAAACGAATGGATTTCACGCAAAGATGGTAAGATGCGCAAAGACGCAAAAAATAGGTTGAGCCCTTCGCAAACTATGCAACCGAATGCTTTGCGGCGTTGAGAAAAGCATCGATTTCACGGGTTAGTTTTATGTTTAAAAAAATGAAAGTTGGGCAACGAAAGCATTTCACGCGAAGAAGGTAAGATGCGCAAAGACGCAAAGAATAATTTGAGCCCTTTGAGTCTTTCGGAGCCTGGCTTGCGGCATGATTGTCCGGAAGATTTTTGCGCTTAAGCAAATTGATTGACCACAACCATGTATACATCAACGAATACAATTCAAAGCTGTTCAACTATCAACCCGTCCCGCCTTATCTTTATTTAACAAAGATTGCCTACATTTATTAGATGAAAACTACACAGTTCAACCGCCGGAATCTTCTTCTCTGCCTTTTTATTATTGCGATAATGCCATTGCGGCTTTATTCACAAGACTTAACGGGTATGTGGACGGGTAAGATCTACACAACAGAAAAAGTTTTGCCGTATGAAGTTGCGATCAGCGAAAAGGATGGAAAGCTTTCCGGTTTTTCTTATACAACATTCAATGTTAAGGGTGAGGAAATGGTTGCTATGAAATCGATCATTGTAAGACGGGAAAAAGGTAAAGTAATCATCGAGGATGCCGACCTGGTGTTTAACAGCTTTGACGAAGAATCCCCGAAGCAATTAAAACAGACGAATGTAATGGAGCTCGAGGAGAATGGGAAAACGATGATCATGTACGGTAAATTCCAAACGCTTAAAACCAAACAATTCAGGTCAATGTCGGGAAATGTGCGTTTAAGAAAAGACAGTATCATTGAGCAGCCGAAGCTGATTGCGAAACTGGATGAAATGGAACTTTCAAAATCACTTTCATTTATACCACAACCGGAGTTAGCAAATAATGATGTGGCCAGGCAGGATGTGATAATAGAAGAAGATCCAACCCTCGTTGGAAAGACTGATGCTATCACAACCAAACCGAAGCAAAATGCAACGGTTGCCCCTGCCAGTAAAGTAACGACATCAAACATTACAAGACAAAAAGCAAAACCAATTGCCACTATTTCTAAAGCATCACCGGCAACTGCGGGAACTCCAAAGCCTGGCGCCGTTGCCGCGAAACCACCGACCAATACAAGCAAACCGGCCACGGCTGCAACACCGGCAACTGTTGCAAAAAAACCTGCTGCAAGGTCTTCATCCAATGCTTTTGCTACAACGTTTGGGGACAGGACCCTGGAAACAATACAAACAGTGGTATTTAAATCTGACAGCCTGAAACTAACGTTATACGATAATGGTGATGTAGATGGTGATACCGTTAGTATCCTCTTAAATGGAAAAGTGATTCTTTCCAAACAAGGCTTAAGTACCAATGCTGTTAATAAAACAATTTACTTCACTCCTGATATGGGCGATTCATTGCAGCTGGTGATGTATGCCGAAAACCTGGGTGCTTTTCCACCCAATACCGGGCTTCTCATAATTAAGGATGGCCGTGACCGTTATGAGATAAGGTTCTCAGGAGATTTGAAGAAGAATGCGGCGATCATTCTCAAAAGAAGGAGGGATGAGTAGGAATGGTTGCGAAGTTTCAAATGGTTTGAGAGGTGGGTCGCTTACTGTATTTATTCTTTACAATAAAAATGAAAGGTCTTCACCAATCATAATTTCTCTCTGTGTTGCATGCTCCTCTTCATTCTTAAAATAAAATAAGCTAGCAGCAACTTCCCCTATCAACCTGAGGCTTCCATTTTCAAATTGTAAGGCGGTACCTTCCGGTAAACATACAATGGGAATGCCGGGATTCATTTTGGTAAACTCCAGCAATCGCTGGTCACGTGTTTCACCATTAAAACCTTCAATAGGTTTATTGTAATAATGTGGATTGATCTGGAATGGAAATAAACCCAGTGCATTAAAACTTTGCGGTTCTATGATAGGCATATCATTCGTGGTGCCAATGCCGGGGCCTGTTATGTTTGATCCTGCACTCCAGCCGATATAGGCTGTTCCAGTATTTACTTTATCACGAATAATATCTAACAATTTATAATGATAGATATCATGTAATAATTTAAATGTATTGCCACCACCGGTCATGATCACATCTGCCTGCTCAATCACTGCTTTTGGATTTTGTGAAGTAACTATACTGATGATATAGGGTAACCCGGCAAAAGCATCCCTTACCATAGCCAAATATTCATCATCAGCTTTGCCCACAGCTGCAAAAGGAA
>JBDSBG010000010.1:0-16693 GCA_039921685.1 Ferruginibacter sp. | reverse complement strand
AAAAAATAAAATCCAAATCAATTCAAATCGTTTGAACTTCTGATGCTCTCAAACCCTTATCCAGCAATATTTTCAAAGAACTAATGCATATCTTAACAAGACGGTCATGATTTAAGATGTAAGATGTATGATTTCATATGGCAACTCTTTTTGTCAATGTCCCGCCAGTAGTGAGATAGTACTTCAGAATGTCTCCTCTTTTATCTTCCTTGGTCAGCACCGCAATCATCCAGGGGCTTTGCGCAATACTTGTATTGGCTTAAAAAAAGTCAATATGAAAAATAGAATTCTCATTTATGCTTGCTTAACGCATTTTATCAGCACTCAAAGTAAAGCTACTTTTTAAATCCCGAATCAAAAGCAAATGGTGAATAACGAAATCCCAAAAGATTTTGTCATTCACCATTCAACATTTACTTTATAAATCTCCCGGGGCTACCGGGTTCAATTGCCGATTGCCGATTGCCCATTCCCGCTCCCCCTACTTCACATCAAACTTCAACAAACTCTTTCCATCCAAAAACGCTTCTAATTCATCACCAACTACGCATTCGCCCACACCCGGCGGCGTACCAGTAAATACGAGGTCTCCGATGTTTAATGAAAAATAATTGGATATATGTGCGATCAGGTTGTCGAAGCTAAATACCATATCTTTCGAATTGCCATTTTGAACTTCTTCATTATTCTTATTGAAGGAGAACTTGATGTCCTTTTTATTTATTTCCGGCGTGATGTCGATGAATTTACCAACGGCAGCAGAATTATCGAATGCCTTGGCTTTCTCCCATGGCAATCCTTTTTTCTTGCATTCGTCCTGTATATCACGTGCTGTGAAATCGATACCTACCGTTATCCCGTTATAATAATTAGCAGCATGCCTTTCCTGGATATATTTCCCGTTTTTGCAGATGCGCAATACCAGTTCACATTCATAATTGAGTTCATTGGTAAACTCAGGATAATAAAACGGTGTGTGTGCCTGTAAAAGGGCACTTTTGGGTTTCATAAATATTATTGGTTCATCGGGTATTTCGTTTCCGAGTTCCTTGGCATGATCCGCATAATTTCTACCTATACATATTATCTTCATATTCAATCGGTGGTTTTATTAGGGACTTAGGTTCCGAACCCCGAAAATAAACAAAAACACATTAAAAAAACAATATGTGTGAATTATTATTCGGGTATATAAGTTAGATTGTTAACGTTGCTCATTGTCCTTTCAAGGCCAATGGTGGCAAAGCTTTCAATAATTTCAATACACTTCTGAATTTTAAAGGTTACGATCGGAATTTCTTCTTTTCGCCATTTTCCCAATACAAATTCAGCCTGCATGCCTTTTGGAAACTGGTTTCCTATCCCAAACCGAAGCTTGGGGTAGGCATCCGTGCCCAAAGTTTGCTGGATATCTTTCAACCCATTATGGCCGGCATCACTACCCCTGCCCCTTAAGCGCAGTTTTTCTAAAGGTAAAGCAAGTTCATCTACAATGGTAAGTGTATTTTCAGTTAAAACCTTTTCCTTTTCCATCCAATATTTAAAGGCACGGCCGCTAAGGTTCATAAATGTGGTTGGGCAAATACATACAAAAGCTTTTCCCTTCCATTTCACTTCCGCCATATAGGCCAGGTTCTGAACCTGGAATTCAGCCCCATGCTTTACTACAAAAGCATGTAGTACGTCAAAGCCAATGTTATGCCTTGTATTTGCATACTCATTACCGGGGTTACCAAGGCCAACGATCAGGAATTTAGTAGACATGAAATTCTTATTCCCGCTAAATTACTTAAAGATTCAGCAATTGTTAAATGATGAAAGAATGGTTTATAAAAAGAGTATCCTTTTTAGGTGCAGCGTTTGAACTCCAAAGCCGCGGCCTTTTTTTGTTTTGATTAGAGCAAGCTTATTTTAGTAAACAGATAGACTTCGCATTACAAGTATTAGTGAAGCCATCCAAAAGTATAGCCATATCACAGCCTACGCCTGCTAAATAAGTTCACTCAAATGCTGTTGAAGATCCGCATCTGTTTTAATAAGTACATCTCTCACCTTACTACCCTGGCTGGCGCCAACAATACCAGCAGCTTCCAATTGATCCATTAACCTTCCTGCACGGTTATAACCAAGTTTCATCCTGCGCTGCAACAAGGATGTGCTTCCGCTCTGGCTCGATACGATCAACCTGGCTGCATCTTCGAATAATGAATCTTTATCGTTCACGTCAAAATCCCTTCCCTCCATTTCTTTTTCATCAATGTATTCAGGCAGCATGAATGCCTGGGCATAACCACGCTGGTCGCCGATGAAGTCAACGATCTTATCTACTTCTGGTGTATCCACAAATGCACATTGAAGCCTTACAACTTCACCATTATAACTGATAAGCATGTCACCTTTTCCAATTAGCTGCTCGGCACCGCCGGTATCAAGAATGGTGCGGCTATCTATTTTACTGCTCACTTTAAATGCAATACGTGCCGGGAAATTCGCTTTAATTGTACCCGTGATAATATTTACAGAAGGCCTCTGAGTGGCAATAATCAGATGTATTCCAATTGCCCTTGCCAGCTGGGCCAAACGTGCAATTGGCATTTCTACTTCTTTGCCCGCCGTCATGATCAGGTCGGCAAACTCATCCACTACCAATACGATAAAAGGAAGGAATTGGTGTCCTTTTTCAGGATTCAGTTTTCTTGCCACAAACTTTTCATTGTACTCACGGATATTCCTGCAACCTGCTTCCTTCAAAAGGTCGTACCGGTTATCCATCTCGATACACATCGCATTGAGTGTATGAACCACTTTCTTGGTATCCGTAATGATGGCATCTTCTTCACCGGGAAGTTTGGCAAGGAAATGTTTCTCAATCGTTTTATAGATGCTCAACTCCACTTTCTTCGGATCAATTAGCACAAATTTTAATTGCGATGGATGTTTGCTGTAGAGCAATGAAACCAGGATCGCATTCAACCCAACGGACTTACCCTGGCCCGTTGCACCTGCCATCAAAAGATGCGGCATGCTTGCAAGGTCAACGATAAAATTTTCGTTGTTGATCTTTTTACCAATAGCAATTGGCAGGGAAAAAGCATTGTTCTTAAACTTGTCGGCATCCAACAGGGTGCGCATACTTACGATCGTCTTCTTCGCATTAGGTACCTCGATACCAATCGTTCCTTTACCAGGTATCGGGGCAATGATCCGTATCCCAAGTGCGGCAAGGCTTAAGGCAATATCATCTTCCAGGTTTTTAATACGGGAAATACGCACACCCGCAGCCGGGATGATCTCGTAAAGCGTAACAGTCGGCCCTACCGTCGCAGATATTTTCGATATCTCAATATCATAATTGCGAAGGGTATTGATGATCTGGTTTTTGTTATTTTCAAGTTCGGCAGGATCCTGCACAATTTTTTCACTGCCATGGTTTTCAAGCAGCTCAATCGTGGGGTATTTATAATCACGAAGATCCAGGATCGGATCATAAGGTTTTTGTTCAAACACTTTTTCTGCAGGAGTCAATTCTTCGGCCGGCTTTGAATCATCTATTTTTATTTCAAGCTCAAGTCCTGAAGCCGCAATTACCGGCTTGTTCTTTTGCGTAACAATTTTTTCAGGTTCAGGCAGTATAACTTCCAGGGGTTTCTCAATGATATTCGTTTCCTGCTTAACCGGCTTTTCTTTTAACGGTTTAGGTTCTTCCGCTTTTTCTATGATAGTAAGTTCATGCTCCAATACAGGCTCAGTTGATTCAGGGTTTTTCATTTTTCCTGCATTGCCTTTCATATTGTTTCCTTTCATTGTTGCCTCAACCTCCTGCATAAGCGGTTCTTCGGAATTAGCGAATGAGGTATCTACCATCATAGTACCCACTTCAGCATCTTTATTTGCTTTTGATGGTATTTTGAATGACGGATTAAAACGCCAGATAACATAAGATAAAAATGCCAGCATGATAATACCGATGGCGCCAACCTCTCCGATGGTTGAATACATCCAGTCCCGCATCATATCACCAACTGCACCGCCCCATGCGAATATATTTCCGTTCATGATCACTGAAGCTGTAACACTTATCAATGGCAGTCCAACAATGATATATTTCAGGTTGCGTGCAATCGAAAAAACTTTTTTGCCAAAAAACAGGTTCACTCCCAGCACGAAAAAGAGGCTACATATTAAATATGATGCAATACCAAAACCTTTGAAAATAAAGAAATGAGAAATATAAGCGCCGAATGTACCCATCAGGTTAGCCACCTTTGTATCTGTACCAATCAACAATTTACTGCCATGTTGAAACACTTTATCCTGGTCCTCGTCCCAGGTGAATAAATAAGAAGTGAATGCAATAAAAAGTAATATTGAGAAGAGGATACAAATACTGCCCGCTATTTTATGGGTGCGCTCATCTTTCAGAAGTTTTTTGACTTCTACTTTTTCAATTTTTTCCTGCTTGAATGTTTCTTTTTCGGAAGCTTTCGATTTTGTTTTGGCCATCGGTTACAAAGATATAAAATCCTATAGGGTTATATGTAAGAGTCATTGGTTATGCAACAGCGAATTTATGCAGGTATGTTGGTAAAAGGGCAGCTCAGAGGAGATTTTTTTTAGGAATCGGGGGGCGGCAAGTTGTCAATGGTGAATGGTCAATAGTGAAATCTTTGCAGTTTCCGAAACTTTCAAAAATGATAAGGCGTATTAAATTCTTAATTTCTTGATATTTTCACCATTGACCATTCACTATTCACCTCTTTTGGCCACTCACCGATACCAACAAACAAATCCATCCCCCGATAAATGCCAATCCCCCGATGGGTGTTACTGCACCAACCGCATCATATCCGGGAATTACCGCAGCTTTTACCCATGTCAAAAAATACAAAGAACCACTGAATAAAATGATCCCGGTAACAAAAAGCCGTCCGGCCCAAATAGTTGTTTTAAAAGGAAAGTCCTTGTATAAAATGGCAACGATGAACAATGCAAATACATGATAGAACTGGTAACGAACTGCCGTTTCGAAAATCGAAACTGCGTCGCGGCTAACATTCGCTTCTTTCAATGAATGAGCCCCAAATGCGCCGAAGGCGATAGAGATGGCGGCGAGAATGGATGCTAGTTTTAAGAAGCCTTTGTGCATGTATGGTTGTGTTTAGTTCAAGCTATGAGCTGCTAGCTGCAAGCTGCAAGCCGTTCGTAATAATTTAAGTCTTCGTTTAATAAGCAAGCTTCACCTTTGTGCATGGATGATTGTGTTTAGTTCAAGCTATGAGCTGCTAGCTGCAAGCTGCAAGTCGTTCGTAATAATTTAAGTCTTCGTTTAATAAGCAAGCTTCACTCGGCTTATAATTTTATTTGAAAATATTTGCCATTCAAACAAATTGGCTTGCAGCTTGAAGCTGATAGCTTGCAGCTTGCACTATCTTACCGGCGATGAAACCATCTTCTTAAAACTATCTTCAGTAAGATCAACCGCCCTCAACTGGATCTTTGCTTTCTCATAAAAACCAATTCTTTCTTCTAATTTTTTTTGGATAAAAAACAACAACTCTGCTTCATTCACTTTGTTCAGCAACGGGCGCTTGTCTTTTTCCTTCATAATATTTTCCAACAGTTCGTGCGGGGAAGCATGCAGGTAAATGGTCAATCCATTTTCATTCATCCATTCAATGTTTTCTTCAAAACAAGCAGCACCACCACCGCAGGCAATGATGCAATTATCATAAGCCGACATGGTACGAAGTGCGATGGACTCCTGGAAACGAAAATATTTTTCACCATGCTTTTCAAAAATATCAAGAACAGATTTTCCTTCTGCTTTTTCAATTACAGCATCCAGGTCGTAAAAGGGCATCTCGTGAAAATCTGCCCATACCTTGCCCCAATGTGTTTTTCCACTACCCATAAAACCAATTAGGAAAATCCTCATATTGCAAATGTAAGGAGAAGCAACAAGCCACAAGCGTCAAGCTACAAGTCGGGTCCTTTTAATATGAAGACGAATATTGATTAACCGTACGAAATTTTTGATAACATAACATTTTAAAAATTGGAAGAGATGAAAAACAGACTTCTTGCTTGCAGCTTGAAGCTTGTTGCTTGCAGCTTAAAGCTTGAAGCTTGAAGCTTGTAGCTTTACTCAGCTTTTTCCTTCCCACTCTCTATAAAATTGTTCCAGGTACTCCTCCATAAAGTCATGCCGTTCCTGCGCCATGCGCTTCCCGGTTTCGGTATTCATCCTGTCCTTAAGCAATAACAACTTCTCATAAAAATGATTGATGGTTGGTGCTGATGCCTTTTTATAAGTTTCCTTACTCATCTGCAAATCAGGCCTGATCTCCGGATTATACAGCTCACGCTTTTTAAAGCCGCCATAATTAAATGCCCGGGCAATACCAATCGCCCCCAGGGCATCCAGCCTGTCCGCATCCTGTACCACTGCTAGTTCAGTTGAATAAAAACCTGCTGTAAAATTTCCTCCTTTAAAGGAGATATTCCGGATAATATTTTCTACATGTTCAATGATCGCTTCCTGCACACTCAATGATTGCAGGAATGCCCTTGCTTTTTCAGGGCCAATGTTTTCATTGCCTTCATTAAATTTTGCGTCAGCTATATCATGAAGCAAAGCCGCAAGTTCTACGATAAACATATTTACTTCCTCTGTGGCCGCGATGGCTTTCGAATTTTTCCAGACTCTTTCAATATGAAACCAATCATGCCCGCCTTCTGCTCCTTGTAATGTTGTTTTTACGAAGTTTATGGTATGATTTATTATTTCCTGTTCGTTCATGAATCAAAGATAAATCTTTATCGGCGGCAGTGATGGACAACTATCATTGGCATTAATGATTGCCAAATATGATTGGAAAACGGATGATACGGACGTAGCGGATGAACACGGATTTATTTTTTGTTCCAAAAAAATTCGGATAAATAGCAAATATTTTATACTAAATGCTATGAGGGATTATATTAATTGGATATCTGCAATATTTGCGAAGCAAATATAAATCCGTGAACATCCGCCCCGTCCGTATCATCCGTCTTCCAATCATAGCAGTAAATAAAAACCACTGACGGGGTTTGCGTAAATTGCATCGTGATCTCAACCAACAATCAACAACTCCGTTACTTTCTTTTCAGCCAATACCTGGCCGATGGAATTCGTGTGACACTCGAGATCATAATACCCGTGATCGTGTTCGCACAACTTGGTGAAATGACCACAGGTATGACCATAGCACTCGGTTCGTTTTGTACAGGCATCAGTGATATCCCGGGGCCTGTGGACAATAGGAGAAATGGAATGCTTTACTGCATCGGGTTTGTCTTTATCATGAGTTTGCTAACGGGTTTTGTCAATGAAAATATTTTCCTTCTGGGTTTGCTGGTAGCTATATCTACTTTTTTCTTTACCATGATAAGTGTTTATGGCAACAGGTCAGCATCTGTTGGTACCGCCGCTTTACTGGTAATGATACTGCGTATGTCTGACATCGCTTCTCCGCAGGTAATCCTAACCGATAGCCTGCTGATATTAGCAGGTGCCGTATGGTATCTTTTAGTTGCTTTACTCTTTCAGCGGCTCTCTCCATATCGACCGGCCCAGCGTGCATTGGGAGATTGTCTTCATGAAACTGCAAAATTTCTTCGGATAAAATCAGAATTGTATGATACGAAGATCGGTTTTGAAGATGAGTACCGGAAATTGGTAACCCAGCAAATTGTTGTAAATGAAAAACAAGATGCAGTTCGTGAACTGCTTTTCAAAAACAAAGAAATACTAAAAGAACCTTCCCGTACCGGGCGTTTGCTGGTGCTTACTTTCGCAGATGCTGTTGATCTCTATGAACAAATTATGGCTACCTGGTACGATTATCCATCTTTAAGAAAAAGATTTGGCCACACTGGTATTTTGGATGATGTTTCGGAAATCATAAAATCGATTGCGGCTGAGCTTGATGATATCGGCCTCGCTATTCAATCAAACAGCTCTTATAAAAAGCAATACCAGTTGATCGCTGCACTGGATGTTTTGAAGAAGAAAGTTGATGCACTGGAAGACAAAAACAACAGCAATCTTGTTTTAAAAAAGATCCTGGTTAACCTGCGCAATCTTGGCGAACATGTTGATGAACTCATTAATTATTTCAGCCTTACCATTTCTGTTAAAGGAAGAATGCGCAGCAGGAGTGATTATTCAAAATTTGTTTCCCACCAGGAAATCAACCCGGTTATTTTCAGGAACAACCTCACACTTCAATCAGGTATCTTCCGGCATGCACTCAGAATGATGATCACGTGCATAGCAGGATTTACCATTGCAAAGCTCCTCTCCTATGGCCATCACAGTTATTGGATATTACTTACAATCATCATCTTATTGAAGCCTGGTTTTAGTCTCACCAAAGAAAGAAATATTCAACGGTTTGCGGGAACCATCGCAGGTGGATTGATCGGGCTGGTTATCCTGTATTTTATTCATGATCGCAATATACTTTTCGGCATCATCATTTTTTTTATGGTCGGCACCTATACTTTCATGCGGCTGAATTATATCGTGATGGTGATCTTTACAACGCCCTATATTCTCATCCTTTTTAATTTACTTGGCCTTGGATTTTTAAAAATTGCTGAAGAGCGGCTAATGGACACCGGTATTGCCTGCGTCCTGTCTTTTATGGCGAGCTACTTATTATTTCCGCATTGGGAGTCCGTACAACTGGATACTCATATGAAAAATGTTTTAAAAGCAAATATTAATTACCTTGATAAACTATGGTCGTTTCTTACCGGAAAAGAAATACCAACACTGGAATACAAACTCGCAAGGAAAGATGTTTATATCAGTACTGCCAATCTTTCTGCGGCTTTCAACCGCATGTTGTCTGAACCAAAAAACAAACAGCGTAATGGAAAACTCATTTACGAGTTTGTGGTATTGAATCATGTTTTATCTTCCAATATTGCCAGCCTGTCTGCCGACATGTTATTAACTGAACAAAAACATTATCCGAAAGAAATTACACAACAGGTGAAGCGTTCTATCAGCACACTTAAGCAGGGCTTGCAACAACTGGATAAAGATTATAAATTAGATATAAACGAAACTTCGCTTTTACAACTTTCAGCAGATGCCCAACCGGATAAACTTTTAGCGGAGCAAATTGATTTTATTTACAAGGTGACGCAGGATATAAATAAAGTAACAAAGTTGATCGCTACCTGATTTGCTTGCCAGGTAGGATTGGAACGCGGATGAAACGGATAAGCGGATAAAGGCGGATCTATTTTTTGTTCAAAAAAAATGGGGGTTTCTAAAGCAGTGCTTGTGTCCATATTTTTCTTCTGAAGCCTGGCCTTTTGCCGAAACTAAATATTAAACCTAATTCCAGTTCAGTTGCTTTTAAATAATTGGGCAATTGCAATTTATACTCTTACTAACATAGCCTGCCTGCGGCTGGCAAAGATTGGAACGCTGATGAAACGGATAAGCGGATGACCACCGATTCTTTAGGAAAGTTGGTTTTTAGTAAATATTTTCCTCTTGAAGGATGGTCGTTTGCCGAAATTCAATATTAAGCCTAATTCCAGTTCAGTTGCTTTTAAATAATTGAGCAATTGCAATTCATACTCTTTTGTTATCTCTCCCTCAAAAGCTTTTAATTCAATTATAATGCAGTTATCAATCATGATATCTGAATAATAATCTCCAACCTTGATTCTATCATAATAAACATCAACAGCAACCTGCTGTAAGCAGTGAAATCCATTTTTTCTGAGTTCAATCATCAAAGCATTTTCATAAACTCTTTCCAAAAAGCCATACCCAAGCTTGTTATACACTGTATAAAAGCACTTTATTATCAACTCAGTTTTTTCTTCAAATAAAAGCATATTTTTTTAAGGCCAAAATAGGTTGTTGTACAATCAAAACAATGAGAAATACCTCCTGGGAACTGAGTATTTCCATCAAAAAAATCCGTGGTCATCCGCTTATCCGTGTTATCCGTGTTCCCATCTTTACTTCAATAAAAGTTTCCATGTTCGCTCAATAAAAAGCCCCGTTCCAAAGAACGAGGCTCGTTATTATTAATTCTTCAAATTTTCACTATTCACCATTCACTATTCCTCTCCCACCTTCATCTTCCCCTTTGATTTCGCTATCACTTCTTCTGCAATATTATTCGGTGCAGGATTATAATGGCTGAATTCCATAGTTGAAGTAGCACGGCCTGAAGACAATGAACGCAATTGCGTAACATAACCAAACATTTCGCTTAATGGCACTTTAGCTTTGATCACCTGTACACCGTGTTTGGTATCCATACCTTCCAACATGCCACGACGGCGGTTAAGGTCACCCGTTACATCACCCATGTACTGGTCAGGTGTAAGTACTTCTACTTTCATGATCGGCTCAAGCAATGTTGGTTTTGCTTTACGTCCAGCTTCACGGTATCCTTGTTTTGCACAAAGCTCAAAAGACATCGCATCACTATCTACCTGGTGGAAGCTACCATCGAATACACGCACTTTCATGCTTTCCATCGGGTAACCAGCCAGTACGCCAGTTGTCATTGCAGATTCAAAACCTTTTTGAATAGCAGGAACAAATTCTTTTGGAATCGATCCTCCAAACAAACCATTTACAAACTGGAAATTTGACTTTCCTTCTTTCAAAAACTCTTCGTCAGCGGGCCCGATCTCGAAAATGATATCGGCAAACTTACCACGTCCACCCGTTTGTTTCTTAAGTGTTTCACGGTGTTCGATCGAATTCTGGAATGCCTCCTTATAAGCAACCTGGGGAGCACCCTGGTTAATTTCTACTTTAAATTCCCGGCGCATACGGTCAACAATGATCTCAAGATGAAGTTCACCCATTCCACTCAAAATAGTCTGGCCGGTTTCTTCGTCTGTCCTTACACGTAAGGTAGGATCTTCTTCCACAAGCTTGGCGATCGCCATGCCCATTTTATCAACATCAGCCTGTGTTTTTGGTTCGATTGCAACGCTGATTACAGGTTCAGGGAAGGTCATGGCTTCCAAAACGATCGGATGATCTTCGTTACACAAAGTATCTCCTGTTTTGATATCCTTAAAACCAACCGCTGCTCCGATATCACCTGCTTCAATGAAATCAACCGGGTTTTGTTTATTGGCATGCATCTGCATGATACGGCTGATACGCTCATTCTTTCCGGTACGGGTGTTCAATACATATGAACCAGAATCCAAACGGCCACTATAAGCCCGGAAGAACGCAAGACGACCAACGAAAGGATCGGTCATGATCTTAAATGCCAAAGCACTGAATGGTTCTTTCGGATCACAATGACGAAGAATTTCTTCGCCTGTATCAGGATTGGTGCCTTTTACAGCTTCAATGTCCATTGGTCCGGGTAAATAACGAACGATCGCATCCAATGCAGTTTGTACTCCTTTATTTTTGAAAGAAGAACCACACATCATCGGGATAATAGAAATATCGATCGTTGCCTTGCGGATCGCTTCATGGATTTCAGTTTCTGTGATCGTATTAGGATCGTCAAAGAACTTTTCCAGCAGTTTATCATCATAATCAGCAACTGCTTCGATGAGGTGCTGGCGCCATTCGTTTACTTCTTCTATCATATCTTCAGGAATAGGCACTTCATTAAAGGTCATACCTTGTCCTGCTTCATCCCAGATCATCCCTTTCATGGTAATAAGATCTACCACACCTTTGAAATTATCTTCTGCACCTATTGGTAACTGTAAGGGAACAGCTTTGGCTCCAAGCATTTCTTTAATTTGCTTTACCACATTTAGGAAATCAGCTCCTGCACGGTCCATTTTGTTTACGAAACCAACACGAGGTACTTTGTATTTATTGGCCTGGCGCCAAACGGTTTCAGATTGTGGTTCCACTCCCGATACAGCACAGAATAATGCCAGTAAACCATCAAGCACACGTAGTGAACGCTCTACCTCAACAGTAAAATCCACGTGGCCCGGTGTATCAATAATGTTGAATTTATATTGTTTTGTATCAGGTGTTTTTTTATTTTGCACCATTGGAAAATTCCAGAAGCAGGTTGTTGCTGCTGAAGTGATCGTAATACCACGCTCCTGCTCCTGTGCCATCCAGTCCATGGTAGCAGCACCATCATGCACTTCACCAATTTTGTGGTTAACACCGGTGTAATAAAGGATACGCTCGGTAGTAGTGGTCTTGCCCGCGTCAATATGCGCCGCAATACCAAAGTTTCGTTGATAACGTAAGTCTCCCATTTTGTTATGTATTTAAATGTTGATTTTGATTTTGTTTTTAAACTCGCTGCAAGCCGATTAACGATTCCCGCCCGCATACACTTTCCCCCGCAGATGAACAGCTGATTTTCAAGCTGTTGGGGGTTTGATATGATGTATTAAGCTCTCATGTTATGCTAAATAAGTGCTGCCCATCCATCGCATGCCGCACCTTTTAGCGGCGCAAAGGTAAGGCAAAAATCTTAATAATTAACCCTTTTACGGTAATAAACATTGCTGACTAAGCAGGTTGTCCTGGTTCTAATACTCTGGTCCGCCTGCAAGCTAATTCTTCAGAAAAAACTCCACGGTAGCATTCTTATTAAAATTACTGGATAAGTTCACTTCTTCGCGCTTATGCCTGCTGGTAATGATCATAACAGCAGTGCACGGAGGTATTGATCCAAGGCTTTCAGCAACAAGTCGTATTTTTTGAATAGGGTGATCATGATCAAGCGACACATAAAAAGTTAAGGGCATAGCATTGATTAGATGCTTGTGAACAATTTGGCGGTCATCGACGAAGACGGATACAGAATCATTGTCAATAATGCCATTATCATATATCTCAATTCGGATAGAGTCCTTATCAGCAACCGGCACTTCAACGAACTTTTGAATAGCTGTTTCCCGGTTCATAATATTTGAAACAATGTTAGCGGGCTGATCAGGCTTTTCGATCCTGGAGTCCACTGCCCTGCGGGAGATCGGTTTTTCGAGCCACACAGTTGTGGATGGACAGCCAAGAATCTGCTGGTCTTTCCATCTGCCTTCCTGCCTCATTGAACTGTCGGAGATGGAAAGTTTGGTTTTATAAATACCCATACAGTTGCTGGCGAGGCCTAATTTCACCGCAATCACGCTGTCTTCCCTGAACGTAAATGTTGAATCCTTTTTATGATAAACCCCGGTGATGCGATAATGTTCATAATGATTGTTGCGGTAGTATAAATGCGACATGCCCGTTAGCAGTGAGTCATTGTAGATATTGATCTCTACTACCAACTTTGAAGTGTGCGGCGTTAAAAGATTCCTGCCATAATTTCCTATCCACGTGCCGGATATTTCCTGCGAAAAACTGCTGGTAGAAAATACAAGTGCAATAATCAGGCTTACGCTCTTTATGTAAAGCTTGCTCATAGAAAACTCATTTTCATATCTATTGAATATGCTTACAACTGAAACGCTAAAATAACCGATGATGAAAAAATACTAATACTCCAGTTAAAATTTTAACAATTTTACAACCGCCAGGGTTTTGTGAAGCAATACGAACGCAGCAATTAATACTACAAGCGATGGGGAAATAACGGGTTATGAAATGGTTGACAGACTGGGTGAATAATTGACTGCATTGTTCCGGTTAAAGGGTAGCAACAAAAGAGACTAAGTAAATTACCAATGCATCTTCTTTCTTTGGGTATTAGAGATTTCCACTTTCGTGTACCCGTTTCCATTTCTGTAGCGGTTGGGCGCTTTATTATCTTTGGTCTGGTTGCTCCTGGAGTAAAAGGGAACTGTCACCCGGGCGCCTCTGTGCGTACCTCTCGCACAGAAATTACTGCACAACCTCCTGGCCTACCTCAAAATTTTCTTGCAGATTTGTGCCAACTCCACTTGTGCCAAAACCTGATTGGCACAACATTCATTGGCACAAAAAATAATGAGAGGATTACCCGCAATCCGTAAAAAAGCGGGCCTTAGCCAGCAAGCCCTTGCTGAGTATCTTGATGAGCAATTACTTTTAATGACGATGGATAAAATGAGGACGGTCTTTTTAAATTGACAGATTTTTTACAAAACAACAAAATTTTGATAACAGTGCTATGCCCATGACTTAAAATAAATTAAATATTGCAGTCACAAAACATTATTTTTATCAACGAACGAAGATTAAAATCACAAACCAGCTCTTTTAAAATCATTCCGCAGATTTTTTTTAAGCTTTTAGTAGTTTCAAAAAAATTGTAACCCAAAAGACGGAGCATACTTTTTACCTGACAACGCTACGAACGTCGGCCAACGCAAAAGTATACCGCATAGCCCCAAACACTTTATACGTTTTGTGGCTTTTTTTGTGGGGCCATGCGGATACTTTTATAAGTGTTAGCTGCAAAATGAAGTCTAACGTTAATTTTGAGAAAATATCTCATAATTATTAAGAGTATGTGGGTAAAGCTGTTATATTTGTATAAGTTTTGAGAAAAAACCTCAAATTATCTATCTACAATGGTTATCGAATTCACAGTTGGAAATTTTAGGTCGATCAAAGACAAAAAAGCACTAAGTTTTGAAGCTACATCCTTAAAGGACTATCCTGAAAATATCATAGAAACTGCTGGCTATAAATTGCTGAAAAGTATTGTTATTTACGGTGCTAACTCGAGTGGAAAAAGTAATTTCTTATTTGCTATTGAAAAAATGAAGCAAATAATTAATGATTCTTTTAGTTTGTCTTCTACCGATAAAATTGATATCACACCCTTTTTATTAAATTCTGAAACACAATCTAAGCCAAGCTATTTTGAAATTTTGTTTTTAATCAATAGTAACCGATATAGATATGGCTTTGAAATTAGTACAGAATTAATTCATAGTGAATGGCTTTTTGTTTCAGAGTCAAAAACCAAAAGTGAAAAAATGCTTTTTTTGAGGGATAATGACAATATTGATGTTGGTAAAGATTTTAAAGAAGGAGTTGGTGTTGAGGAAAGGACGAAAAGTAATACATTGTTTTTAACAGTAACTAATCAATTTAATGGGCAAATTTCTTCAGAAATTATTGAATGGTTTTCTGATTTACAAATTTTTTCAGGATTGGAGCATAATAAAAAGAAACAGCTTACTTCTCTATTTCTTACTGATAAAACTTTACGTACAAGTATAAAGGGGTTTTTAAATGAACTTTCATTGGGATTTAATGATTTAAAAATTGAAGATAAAAAAAATATATTTGAATCAATTGTGAAGACAATTCATAACAAATTCGATAAAAATGGTCATCCAATTGGCAATACTGAATTTGATTTGTCATCTCAGGAATCATCAGGAACAAATAAAATCTATGATATTGCTGGATCAATAACATTATCATTAATGTTCGGTCATTTTTTATGTATTGATGAATTAGACGCCAAACTGCATCCTTTGCTCACTAAAGCAATTGTACAGCTTTTTCATAATAATGAAACTAATTCAAACAATGCTCAATTAATTTTTAGCACACATGATACAAATCTTTTAAATGCATGTCTTTTTAGAAGAGATCAAATTTATTTTACAGAAAAAAACAAATTAGAAGAGACTGATTTATATTCATTGTCAGAATACAAAGATGCTGATGGTAAAAAAGCGAGAAATGATTCCTCTATAGAAAAAAATTATATTGAAGGGAGGTATGGAGCCATTCCTTATTTAGGTAATTTTTCAAAATTATTATTTAATGGCCCGGAAACAGAAAATTGATAATTCAATTCTTAGAAAGTTTGAACGAAAAGAAAAAATACGTGAAGTTGGAAATAGAGAACCCAAAGTTTATTTTTTAGTAGTTTGTGAAGGAGAAAAAACAGAACCGAATTACTTTAATGCTCTTAAAAATGAATTGCCAAGTAATACATTAGATGTAAATATTATTGGAACAGGGTATAATACTTTAGGTTTAGTAGAGAAAGCTATAATTGAGAAAAACAAGGCAAATAAAAAATACGATAGCGTTTGGGTTGTATTTGACAAAGATAGCTTCCTTAAGGACAGTTTTGACAATGCAATAAACAAAGCAAATTCAAATGGCATAAAATGTGCTTGGAGCAATGAAGCTTTTGAGTTGTGGTATTTATTGCATTTTCAATTTGTTTCAAATAAAATGACTAGAGAATATTATAAGTCTTTTCTTGAAAGAGAGTTTAAAAACGCTGGGCTTAATGATTTTGAGTATGAAAAAAAATCTACCAATTTGTACCTTTTATTATCAAAGTATGGAAATGAAAAGCAAGCAATTGAAAATGCCAAAAAGCTGCGTGAAATGCATGTAGGAACTAATTTTTCGAATCACAATCCTTGTACATATGTAGACATCTTAATTTATGAATTAAGAAATCCACTAAGCCTTTTATAACTCAAATATAATAAATTCTGCAGCTAATAACTAAGCTTTCGTTTTGCCCAACGGGCAAGAAATGAAAGCGATGTTGAACGAAACCTTGGTAGCCGGCTGGTTATGGAGTTGTCAATTTTATCTTTAAGACTTACAAACAGGCAGAACGGCTGTTTCTTTATTTTGAAGTGGCTGCAACCATTATAAACAGAGGGTTATAGCGGTTTATTTTTATAGTTGGCACAGAAATTCCCCTACCCATTGTTCAAGCAACAGGTGCGATTTGTTGTCCGGTAA
>JBDSBG010000009.1:0-5727 GCA_039921685.1 Ferruginibacter sp. | reverse complement strand
GCCATTTCAAATGGTGGCGAATTTACCAATGCAGCAACATTGTATCCCGATGCGGAGGACCTGAACAGGGATAACACCATGAACGAAACCGAAGCATATTTTCAATACCATGTTGATGTAAAGCCCGACATGCAAATCGGTGATCCATATATTGTAGATAAGAAAATAGTATCCATCAATTACGTGAATGGTTCTGTGGGTAACGAAACATGGTACCAGTTTAAAATACCTATAGAGAGTTACGAAGCAAATATTGGGAACGTACCAGATTTTAAATCCATCAGGTTTATGCGTATGTACGCTACCGGTTTTGCCGATAGCGTTGTAATGCGTTTTGGTTTATTGCAACTGACAAGAAATATCTGGCGCAAATTTAAATACAAGATCGATACAGCAACCACAGCGCAGATTCCAAGGACAAGTACACAGTTTGACATCCAGGCAGTAAGTATTGAACAAAATGACCAGCGTATTCCATTACCTTATCGCACGCCAAAAGAAATTCAAAGGGTGCAGACATTAAGTAATAATGGCGTTAACCTGCTTCAGAACGAACAATCAATGAGCCTGGTTTTTTGTAACCTTGCCCAAAGAGATGCTAAGGGTGTGTTCCAGACGTTTGCAAACAGGGATCTTCGTGCTTTCCGGAAACTATCTATGTACATACATGCGGAAGATCAAACAATTCCCGGTTCAAGCAATCCGCAGGGGACACTCAAGGATAAAGACCTTACTGCAGTAGTAAGATTGGGTACAGATTTCACTGAGAACTATTACGAGATCAGGATACCGCTCACGCTGACCAATATTCCTAATAGTTTACAACCGGATACGGATGAATATAATGATACACTATGGAATCCAACCAATTCTCTCGATCTTGATTTGCTTACGCTTACACGTATCAAACAGGCGAGGAACCTTTCAAGTAATTCACTTACACAGATATTCAGCCAGCTACAATCTAACGGGCAACTGTACTCGATCATGGGAAATCCCAACCTCGGTGAAATAAGGGGCATATTGCTGGGAGTAGAAAATACAAATTCAATATATCCCGGAGGTGCATGCGGTCAAATTTGGGTTAATGAATTAAGGCTCTCATCTATTGATGAAAAAGGAGGATGGGCCGCATTGGGCCGGGTGGATTTCAACCTGGCTGACCTGGGAACGCTTTCACTTTCTGCCAATACGCACTCGAATGGCTTTGGTACATTGGAACAAAGAGCAACAGAACGCTACAGGGATAATTTTGTACAGTATGATATTGCTGCCAATCTTGAACTAGGGAAATTATTACCCAAGAAAATAGGAATGTCAATACCGGTTTTTGCAAGCTATTCTCAAACAGTAAGCAAACCCGAATACGATCCATACGACCTCGACATAAAGTTGAAGGACAAATTGAATGCAGCAGACCAGTCACAAAAAGATTCGATCAAAAACGCAGCCGTTGATTTTACATCGGTAAAGACATTAAATTTTACCAACGTCAGGAAAAATAAAACCAATGGTAAAAAGCCAAAGATCTATGATATCGAAAATGTCGATGTCAGTTATTCATACATTCAGACACTGAATCACAACCCATTGATAGAACGCAATGAGGTTACCCGTCACCGTGGTGCACTTGGCTATAACTATTCACCTCAGCCAAAATACCTGGAGCCGTTTAAAAAATTATTTAAGAAATCAAAGACGCACTGGTTTGACCTGTTGAAGGATTTTAATATTAATTACCTGCCTTCCCAATTAAGTTTCCGTGCAGATGTAAGCCGGCAATTTGGTGCTATCAAACCCAGGAGTGTAGGCCAGGATAAATACGAGATCCCGGAAACCTATGATAAATATTACATCTTCCAGCGTGATTATATTCTGCGGTGGAACTTTACCCGTTCAATCAATTTCGATTATACGGCAACCAATAATTCAAGGGTGGATGAACCTTATGGCCGACTGGATACTAAAGAGAAAAAAGATACTGTATGGAAAAATTTGCTGAAAGGTGGAAGGAATACATTGTTTTATCAAACCGCAAATTTTTCTTACACGGTTCCTACTGCAAAGTTTCCTTTGCTTGAATGGACGACGATCAATTTAAAATACCAGGCAACATACAAATGGATCGGGGCTTCGAGGCTTGCGGTAAACCTTGGTAATTTCTTAGAGAATGGCCAGCAAAAAGAAGCCACAGGGCAATTCGATTTTACCAGGCTTTACTCTAAATCAAAATGGTTGCGGCAACTTGACCTTCCGAAAAATAAAGCAGATAAGGAAAAATGGAAGAACAGGGTCAAGATCGTCAGGGATTCTGTAACAACGAAAAGTGGAAAGAGAATCATGCAAAAAAGAAGGATCGTTGATAAAACCGCAATGCCTTATGTTGGAACTGCCGCAAGGGTATTCGGGAAACTTGTGACAAGTATTAAACAGGTCAACCTTTCCGTTGCAGAGGTAGGCAATACGAGACTGCCTGGTTATACAGATAGCACAAAATTCTTTGGGCAGAATTTCAAAAGTATGGCACCAGGGTTTGATTTTATCCTGGGTAAACAACCCGATACAAACTGGCTCAACCGAAAGGCACAGGACGGGTTGATAACCAAGGACACCACTTTCAATTCTGTGTTCCAGCAAAACTATGACCAACGGATAACAATATCTGCGCAACTGGAACCTGTGAGGGATCTTTCAATAACCATTAATATAAGCAAGAGCTTCAGCAAAAATTATAGTGAAACATTCAGGTATGTTGATACCTCCGGAATGGGTAATCCGAAATTCAATCATCTCAATCCCTATGCAGGTGGTGGTTTTGATGTATCGTACATCGCCTTTAAAACATTGTTTGGCAAGTTTGATCCCAACAGGGTATCTGCAACATTTATCAAATTTGAGGAGAACAGGAAAATTTTATCTGCCCGTCTTGGTAAAGCAAATCCATATACGGCCAACCGGCTTGTTGGTGATTATTATTATGGATACGGTAAATATTCAGTGGATGTTTTGATTCCTTCCTTCATCGCTGCATACACCGACCAGGATCCAAATAAGGTTTCACTGATCAAACAAAGCAATGCCAAAACAAAAACAAATCCTTTCAGGAATATCATACCCCGGCCGAATTGGAAAGTTGATTACAATGGGTTGACTAAAATAAAAGGCCTGGAAAAAATATTCACCAGCTTCACGGTTTCTCATGGATATACCGGCAACCTGGCAATGAATGGATTTACATCAGCCTTGCTTTACCAGGATGTATCGAGATATGGTTATCCATCATTTTATGATTCTGTATCCAACGTTTATACGCCTTATTATCTTGTACCTAACGTTACCATACAGGAGCAGTTTTCTCCGTTGGTTGGTTTTGATATGATGTTCACCAACCAGTTCCAGGCGAAATTTGAATACTCGAAATCAAGGCAGCTTAGTTTGAGCTTGTACGACTACCAGCTAAGTGAAGTACGCAGTACTGAATTTTCAATTGGTGCAGGGTATAAAAAGCGTGGATTGAAATTTCCGTTCAACCTGCCTAAATTTTTAACCGGTGAAAAGCCAGGTAAAAAACTAGAGAATGAAATTAACTTCCGGATTGATTACAAAGTGAGGGATAATGTAACTGCCAACAGCCGACTCGATCAGCAAAATAATTTTGCAACAGGTGGCAGCAAGGAAACAACCATCAGCCCAACCATTGATTATTTCCTCAACAGCCGCATCAACCTCAAACTCTATTACGAGCGCAGGAAAGTGATTCCTTATATTTCTTCCAGCGCACCAACTACCAACACGAGAGCCGGGTTGCAGATAAGAATTTCATTAGCGCCTTAAACCTGTTGTAAGTGCAGAGTTGTATATGATGACTTTTTTTTGAGGTAATATTAAGAGGTAAAAGAAATTCAAATAATAACTAAATGAAAAAAGTGACCAACTCCCCGGTCACTTTTTTCATTTACTAATTATTTTATCTCTATGCAACTTCATCTTCGAATCACGAATCCATCTTACAAAGCTCAAAGCTCAAAGCTCAAAGCTCAAAGCTCAAAGCTCAAAGCTCAAAGCTCAAAGCTCAAAGCTCATCTCACCCGCTTGAACAACATCACATATCCACATAGCCCTTTCTTTTTCTTCCTGTTTACCTGCACTGGTTTGATCATGTGGAACTCAGTGGACTGAGGTATATAGCGATAGCTAACAATATTGCCATCAACATCGCTACCGAGGTTTTTTTCATATGCTACCTGCCTTTCATTATAATCGTACATACGCACCTCAAATAACCTGGAACTGTTGTCGCCGATAAATACAAACTGGTACCAGCTGCCCTGCGTCAACGGAACAATGATGGGCATTTCATATTCACTTTCCATTGTCATGGAAGCTTCTTTTACAATAACGTAGCCTTGTTTGGAGAATCCTTCTTTGATGCTGTCAGCCTGGCGATTGATGAATTCATTTGTGCATGCCACTTGCCTGATAACATCCTGGGCTCCGGAACGAAATCCAAAAAAGCAGGTAAGGGTGACGGTTGTGAAGATCAGCTTTTTCATAGTGTACCATGGGAAACATGTAGTGGCTTAACGTAAAAGCTGTGCAATTTATTGTGCCAAAGAATTGATGATTTGGTCCGCACAACTGAAAAATGTTCTAATCACCAAATCATCAAATAACGAATCATCAAATCAGCAAATCATAAATCACCAAATCATCAAATCACCAAATCATCATCAAATCACCAAATCAATTCTCTTTATAAAAATAATATGTACCTGCTTGTTGCAAACAGGTTATTACAATATCATTAATACAAACATGCGGAGGTAGTTCGGCACAATAGAAGATCGTGTCGGCGATGTCGTAACCAGTAAGTGGCATGTATCCCTGGTAAGCTGCATCTGCTTTTGTTTCATCGCCTTTATATCTTACAAGAGAAAATTCTGTTTCAACAGCACCGGGACTGATGCTGGTCACTTTTATCTTATGTTTTAAAAGATCAATGCGCATGGATTTGGTAATCGCATCCACTGCAAATTTGCTTGCACAATACACATTTCCATTTTCATAAACTTCTTTACCTGCAACAGACCCTAAATTAATGATATGTCCCTTTTTATTTGCGATCATAAAAGGTAATACAGCTTTGCTCACATACAGCAGGCCGTCAACATTGGTATGCATCATTGTATCCCAATCATCTAAGCTTGCATTTTCAAAACTATCTCTTCCCAATGCCAGGCCTGCATTGTTTATCAGGATATCTATATTTTTCCATTCGGGAGGTAATGCATTGATGGCATTAAAAACAGCAGCCCGGTTTTGTACATCAAAGCATGCAGTAATTACTTTCACCTGTTGTTTATTTTCAAGATATTGTTTTAATTCATCCAGCCTTTCCATTCTTCTGCCTGTAATGATCAAATCATATTTGGCTGCTGCGAATTTCTCTGCACAGGCTTTTCCTATGCCTGAGGTGGCACCGGTGATGAGAACGATTTTGTTCATTTAAGATTTAAGATTTAAGGTTTAAGATTTAAGGTTTAAGGTTTAAGGTTTAAGGTTTAAGGTTTAAGGTTTAAGGTTTAAGGTTTAAGGTTTAAGTGATAAATAGCATAACATAGGTTACACTTTTTATCGTAGCACAACATAGGTAACACTTTTTGAAGTTCTTTGACATATAATACTGATACTCATATAAAAATCAATATGAAGGAGTATCAGCAAAGG
>JBDSBG010000008.1:0-13926 GCA_039921685.1 Ferruginibacter sp. | reverse complement strand
CCCAAACAAATTAGGAAGGCACCCTATAAAAAGAGTGCGCCCTTAGTAAAATTCTTTTTAATACTAATCCCAGCCTTTCTTTGCAACGCCGTCTTTCACAGCTTCCAAAGCTTTAGCCTCAGCCAACATAGTAGTCATTTTATTTCCTTTACCATCATCGCCCTGGGCCATATAGCCACCACGGGAAGTTTTGGTGATTATTGCATTCTGCATGGGAACATTTTTTTCCTTTGTTTTCATGCAATAAGCCGTTAACATTTTAGACATTTTAATAAATTTATAGTTTGTAAATAATGGGCTGAAGGACAACTTCGAGCTACGATCTGGCGAAAATAGTGGTTTTGCCTATAATTATAGCTAAAATCACCCTATTAGAAATGTACATATTGTTGATAACTTTTATTCAAGAACCAGGCAGCAAAAAAATTGGGGCTTAATGCCCCAATACTTTTTTATAAAATCTATCCGTTTTACACATCAATTCTGGCATATTTCGCGTGAGACTCAATGAATTCCCTTCTTGGCGGAACTTCATCTCCCATTAACATACTGAATACCCCATCTGCGTGCGTAACGCTTTCAATCGTTACCTGTTTTAAAGTGCGGGTAGCCGGGTTCATGGTTGTTTCCCATAATTGTTCAGCATTCATCTCTCCCAAACCTTTATAACGTTGTGTGTTCACACTGTCATCTTTGCCTTGTCCAAATTGTGCGATCAAAGCTTTGCGTTCTTCATCTGTCCAGGCATATTCCTGTTCTTTCCCTTTTTTTACAAGATATAAAGGAGGCTGGGCGATATACACATATCCCTGTTCAACCAACTCTTTCATGTAGCGGAAAATAAAAGTAAGAATCAATGTAGCGATATGACTTCCATCCACATCAGCATCTGTCATGATGATCAGTTTATGATATCTCAATTTTGAAATATCAAGTGCTTTTACATCCTCCACTGTGCCAATCTTCACGCCCAAAGCAGTGAACATATTCCTGATCTCCTCATTGTCGTAAATCTTATGTTCCATCGCTTTTTCCACGTTCAGGATTTTACCACGTAATGGTAAAATAGCCTGGTAGCTTCTGTCGCGGCCTTGTTTTGCAGTACCTCCTGCCGAGTCTCCTTCCACCAGGAACAACTCACATTTCCCCGGATCCCTGTCTGAACAATCAGCAAGCTTACCTGGCAAACCACCACCGGTTAAAACGCTTTTACGTTGCACCATATCACGGGCACGTTTAGCAGCAGCACGGGCCTGCGCAGCGAGAATAACCTTTTGTATGATCGTTTTTGCATCTTTTGGATTCTCTTCCAGGTAGGCTTCAAGCACGCGGCTCAATGTTGTATCAACAATACCCATCACTTCACTGTTACCCAGTTTGGTTTTGGTTTGCCCTTCAAACTGTGGCTCGGGAACTTTCACAGAAATGATCGCAGAAATTCCTTCACGGAAATCATCACCTTCGATGGCCACTTTTGCTTTTTCAAACATACCCTGCTTATCGCCGTAACTTTTGAACACCCTTGTTATAGAACGGCGAAAACCTGCCACATGCGTACCACCTTCAATGGTATTGATATTATTAACATAGCTGAAAATATGTTCCTGGTAGCTTGCATTATAAACCATCGCGACTTCAACAGCTACATTGCTTTTTTCATCATGGCCATCACAATAGATTATTTTGGGAATGAGGGGCGCACGGTTGGCATTTTTATCGATCAGTTCCACGAATTCCACAATACCACCTTCACTGTAAAAAGTTTTGGTGTAAGTAGAACCATCATCTTCTTTTTCCCTAAGATCATTTAGGGTGATCTTTAGTTTGCGGTTAAGAAAAGCGAGTTCTCTTAAGCGTCCTTCCAATATATCCTTATTGTATTCTGTTGTTGTAAAAATGGACCCGTCAGGCCAGAAATGAACCGTAGTTCCAGTCGATGAACTCTTACCAATTTCCCGCACCGGGTATTTCGGAATACCAATTCCATATTCCTGTTCAAACTTTTTGCCTTCGCGGTTCACGGTAACAACCAGTTTTGAACTAAGTGCATTCACACAGCTAACACCCACGCCATGTAAACCACCCGAAACTTTGTAAGAACCTTTATCAAACTTTCCCCCGGCATGCAGTACGGTCATTACTACCTCAAGTGCACTGCGGTTCTCTTTCGTATGCATCCCTGTCGGAATTCCACGGCCATCATCCTCTACCGTGATCGAGTTGTCTTCATTAATTGTAACAGTTATGTTCTTACAATAGCCTGCCAACGCCTCATCAATTGAGTTATCAACTACCTCGTACACGAGGTGATGAAGGCCCTTCACACTGATGTCTCCAATATACATCGCAGGCCGTTTCCGTACTGCTTCTAAACCTTCTAAAACTTGTATGCTGTCTGCGCCGTAACTATTTGTGGCAAGGGAGGTTAGTTCTGCTGTTTCTGTGCTCATAAATGCGTCAAAATCTCTTTAAAATGAAATAAAATCTCAATCCCGCGAAGTTAAGGGAAATCAAGGGTTTTACACAATTAACAGCCTGTTATTTTGAATGTATTTTGTGAACATCTTCTTAACTTTTTAAGGCTAAAATTTCACGGCTATGGCAATAGCAATTTGCAGCAGTTTTTAAATTTCCGTTTGTTGAAATCTGAAGAAGCGAAGACCACCAAAGTTGAATAAGTTAATGTATGAAAGCCTGGTTCCTTATAATGAAAATTGCTTATTGATAAAATTTGATAAGAAAGAGAATGTGCTTTGCGCTTTTTAATTTCCATTATCATCCACCTGTTCCTATTACCGTTGGCTCTATTTGCCATAAATTAATGTTCAAACATTAGTATTATAGCCGAACCTTTTGTATATTTGCATTGAAATTTTTCAATGGATCAGCAAATCGACATATTAACTCTAGCATATAAGCAGCCATTCATGTATAATGAGATGGAACTGTTGCAGGAAGTTGTGAGAAACGTTCCAGGTTCGGTGCAATACGCAATCAAACGGTATAAAAAGAATACGCAATGGAACATGGAAGATACCGGTGTGCTTGTTTATCATTATGCAAAGAACCATGCATCTGAAAACTACCTTGAGCTTAAGTTTTGCGTGAGCGGAAATGTTTACTGCCGTCAAAAACAAACTGAATGCGATTACTGTAAATTAAATACATCCCGCAGTTGTATTGAAAAAGTTGATAGCGTAGATGTATTGAGTTTTACTTTTTCACCTTCTTACCTGCAGCAGTTTGCAAAAGCCCATAAAACACCCGTTACGCTTACTGATAACGTCCTGTCATTTACTCATACAAGTTCTTTTTCAAAAATACTTCCGCTTTGTGGGAAAACAAGAATGGCGATCGAAGCATTACTGAACCACACTTATACCGACACACTCGAAAATATTTTCATTAATGCACAAACGCAGATACTATTATTGTATAGTACCGATTGCATGCTTGGTGACAAAGAAGAAACGAGCTTTAACTGTAAGTTCCTTGCCAATGAGGCTGACCGTGAGAAAATAATAAAGGCACGCGAAATCTTATTGCAACATATTGGCGAACCCATTACCATAAAAGCATTGAGCCGAAAGGTTGCCATCAACGAATGTTATTTAAAAAAAGGATTTAAAGAAATTTTTGGTACAACGATCTTTGATTTTTATCAAAGCCAAAGAATGGAACATGCAAAATATCTTTTGTACGATAAGGGACTAAGCGTTACAGAGGTGTCTTTAATACTGGGCTACTCTTCTATCTCCCACTTCAGCACGGCATTTAAAAAGCACACTGGCATCAAACCTTGTGAATTGTTGCTCCGTTCGGCTTAATAATACACAACTCCATAAAACCTTTGACAAATCTGCCGCTTTCATTTCGGCTGCTGTTTCTATTCCCTTCTCATGAAATATAGCATTTACGCTAAAAGAAAATTTGCAGCTATTAATACCAACCAGATTAAAGCTCCGCCAGCAAAGATTGTTAGGCTGAGATACAAATAAAACGAAATTTAAGTTTTTTGCAAATGACATAGCAGAGCCGTAGGCTCGTTTCTATTTTGTACCAACGAATTTTAATCCGTTGTGAGTAATAGTTGTTATGTCAGAGTCCGATATGTCGAACCTACGGTTCTAAGCACACTATTCTATCCTTTTTATCAACTGGTTAAAACCCGTTGTTACAAAATTGGCCGGGCTAAGGCAAGTATCAGTTGGTTTCAGTTCCATAAAGCTTTTCCCGATGCGGTATATTTTTTACCGATAGCGAAACCGCAGTAACTTATTAGCCTGCACTTTTGCAAAATGAGAAAATTGACGATCGCATTGATAGGATTAATGCATTTTTTTAATAATGCAAACGCACAGCTACGCACACCCGCCCAGCAATTAATGATCACGAATGAAGATTCTTTGAATGCCGGTGTTGTTGGTAAATCAAAAACGGTTATATCAGGATATGGCAGCAGTTTCTATCAAAGAAATTTTAATGAGAAAACCGCAGCTATTACGCTGGAAAGGGTCGTTCTGTTTGTAGGCCATCAATTCAATTCAAAGATCTCCGTCTTCACCGAGATGGAGCTTGAAAATGCAAAGGTTGAGGGTGAGGAACCGGGCGGTGAGCTCGCCATGGAACAGGCTTACCTGAAATTCAATCTTAATTCACGCCAATATATAACGGCGGGTTTGTTCATTCCCAGGATCGGGTTATTAAATGAGAATCACTTACCGGTAAATTTTAATGGCACCGAAAGGTCGATGGTAGAACAAATGGTAATACCTGCAACCTGGAGGGAACTCGGTATTGGTTTTTACGGACGAACAAAGAAGTTCAATTACAGCTTTGCATTGATGAACGGGCTTAACTCGGCTGCATTCGAACACGGAAGGGGTATAAGAGACGGCCGTTTTGAAGGAAAAAATGCCAGCGCCAACAATCTTGCTGTAAGTGCAGCAATTCAATATTATTTCAAAGATTTTACATTCCAGATTTCGGGTTATGCAGGTGGCAGCAACGGGCTTAGCAAACGTGCAAGTGATAGCCTTGCTTTGAATTCGGGGGCTTTTGGGTTACCCGTTTACCTCGGTGAGGCTAATGTGCAATGGTCAAAAGATGGTATAAGTGCAAAATTGCTGGGCGCTTACCTATCATTTCCCGATGCAGCAGGGATTAATAAAGCATATGGAAATAATGTGAGCAATACCATGTATGGGGCTTATGCGGAACTTGCTTATAACCTTCTTGAGCATAGTAAGAAAATGAAGGGCCAGCAATTAAATGTTTTTGGGCGTTATGAAATACTTGATCTCAATTCCCGCATTCCTGGAAATGCGATTTACGACGGAACTGAAAAACAACAGCACATCATTTTGGGCCTATCATATTTGCCTATACGAAATATCGTGATCAAGGCAGATCTGCGACTGCTACGTACCGGTGCCGAAAATGCCGACCTGGTTACAAATCCAAGCCCCGTAAGGATCCCATATAAACAAAACAACCAATTTCTAAACATAGGAATAGGATATTCATTTTAAAATAAAAATTGTGGAACGCAGAGCATTTTTAAAAGGAGCTTGTAGAATTTGCCTGTTAGGTGCAGCGGCGGCTACGATAACTGCAGATCTTTCATCCTGTAGCCCTAAAATGGGCGGCAACAATTCATTCATGCCTGTTGTAAAAGATAATCTTGTTGAAATTCCATTGTCCATGTTTGATCAACAGGCTTTCCATATTATTAGCCCCGCGAAATACGAATATGAAATATCAATAGAGAAAAAACCCGATAATACCTACAAGGCGCTTTTACTCAAATGCACCCATTATCAAAACCAACTAACTACAACGGGTAACGGCTTTACATGCAGTTTGCACGGAAGCAGATTTGACAAACAAGGAACTGTAACAAAGGGGCCCGCTGAAATTCCACTGCAGGAACTAAAGACGCAAATCACAAAAGAAAATCTATTAATACACTTATAAAACAATACAATGAAAAAACTATTTCTACCGGCCTTACTAGCCGCAACTTTGTTTACGGCATGTAAAAAAGATGACAACAACAACAATGTTACGCCTGATTTTAATGCAACCAAAGACGCAGCCATCAGCGATTTTGTAAATAAAGTGGCGTTGCCTGGCTATGCAGAATTAAAAGCGAAGGCAAATTATTTAAATACTGCAATTACAACTCTTAATACAGCAACAAATGAAAACAATCTTGGCGCTGCAAAAAATGCCTGGAAAGACCTTCGTGTTACCTGGGAAAGATGCGAGGGCTTTTTGTTCGGCCCTATTGAAGATGATAATTACGATCCCCAAACTGATACCTGGCCTGTAAATTTTAATGATATGGATGCCTTGTTGGCAAATGCCAGCCAGGGATTGTCTGTTGCAGATGTTGCAACATTTACAGATGCATTAAAAGGATACCATCCGATTGAATATATTTTATGGGGTGAAGGAGGTACAAGGACTGCCGCTTCACTTACTGCACGTGAAAAAGAATACATGGTGAGTTTATCAGCGCTTCTTAATACTGCCGCAGAAAATTTATACAGCAGCTGGGATTTGGCCGGTGGAAATTATGCAACAAAGTTTTTAACTGCCGGACAAAGCGGTAATACAACATTCACAACAAAACAAGCTGCACTACTTGCATTGGTTCAGGGCATGGTGGATATTTGTGGTGAAGTGGGTGATGGTAAAATGAAAGAACCCTATGATGCTTATCCTTTGGACCCGGTATATGCAGCTCAAATCGTAGAGTCGCCTTTCAGTGGAAACTCCGTGACCGATTTTAGAAATAACATCACAGGTGCTTTCAATGTTTACCTTGGTAAATTCAATGCTGATGGTACCGGCCTTGAGGACCTGGTAAAAGCCCGCAACACTGCACTTGATATTGATCTGCAACAAAAGTTCAATTCAGCAATAGAATCTTTTAATGTGATTACTGTAAAATATGAAGAAGCGATCGGCTCACAACGTACACAATGTGCAAATGCCATGGCCGCTATAAACGCCCTGGCAGTGAAACTGGATACAGAGCTGAGGGCTTTTGTGATTGCAAATATTACCGACTAGCCTGGAAATTATTACCAGCAGTTTTTGTATAAATATGCACGGGTATTGAACCTGTTTCATTCTTTGTAATAAAATACTTTAACTAAACTAATGAAATTAAAAATTCGCAAAACTTACCTCGTCACAATGATAATTTGCTTACCGGTGGTATTAATTATGTGCCGGAAAGCTGGTGAATTTCCGGAAGCAGATTATGATCCAAGGCTGTCAGGAGGCATGGCAACGGTATTTGATGAAAGCAACAGGGCTTTTGGCCACCAGATCGAGGGAATGAGCGACAACGACCAGCACGCCCATGGAGTTGGCGATGGCGGCGTTGAGCAGACTTTTGTAACTGCGCCCGCGCCATTAAACAGCGGGCTTGGGCCGGTATTCAGTAACGTTAGTTGCATTAGCTGCCATCACAATGATGGTAAAGGGAATCCTACGGCCGGGCTTGTGAATTCATCCCTGCTTATTCGTTTAAGCATTCCCGGTAGTGATTTGCATGGGGCACCATTACCTGTTCCCGGGTATGGAGCACAGTTGCAGGACCTGGCAATTTATGGTCAGCTCCCGGAGGCCAGCGTCAATATTAGTTACACCGAAAGTACCGTAACATTTCCTGATGGAGAAACTGCAAGCCTCAGAAGCCCCGCTTATACATTGACGAATCCCTATGCCCCTCTACCGGCCAATTATATGATGAGCCCCCGCATGGCCCCGCCGTTTTTTGGGTTGGGACTTTTACAGAATATTTCCGAAGCATCGATACTGGCAAATGCCGATGAAAACGATGCAAATGCAGACGGAATAAGCGGTAAACCTAATTATGTTTGGGATCCTTTTTTAAATAAAAGAATGATTGGAAAATTCGGTTTGAAGGCAAATACAGCAACACTTCTTACCCAGGTTGCAGCGGCGTATCAACAGGATATGGGTATTACCAGCTATGTATTCCCGAATGAAAGCAGCTTTGGGCAGGCCCAATTTGATGGACTCAATGATGACGCTGAATTACCCGATAGTATTTTAAATGGGGCCGTGTTCTATGTCAAAACCCTTGCAGTTCCGGCACGAAGAAGTGTAACTGACCCTGTTGCCCTTCAAGGTGAGAATATCTTTAAACAGATCAAATGTGCTAATTGCCATATTCCAACTATGCAGACATCCGTTGACGTTACTTTGAGGCAAATAAGCAATCAACGCATCCATCCCTACACCGATCTTTTATTACATGATATGGGCACCGGACTTGCCGATAACCGCCCTGATTTTTTAGCAGATGGAAATGAATGGAAAACACCCGCCCTTTGGGGAATCGGCCTGTTTGAAAAAACAAATGGCATCCCCTTCTACCTGCACGACGGAAGAGCAAGAACCATAGAAGAAGCAATTTTGTGGCATGCAGGTGAAGCAGAAGATTCAAAAAATAAATTTGTATTGCTTTCCACCTCGGATCGGAAAGCGTTGATCAAATTCATTAAATCACTTTAATAGATAAAAGGGGAAGAAACTTAATCCGGTTTTTTTAGTTGATTGAAAGGGCTAAGGCCCTGAGCGGGAGCAGTTCTGAAAGAAAATGTGAGCTCACAATACAACCGTTTGTTTAGACTAAACCTGCCAGCCCTGTTTTCCTGATAAATAAAGAGGCAGCCTAATTAGCAGGTTGCCTCTTTTTATGTGCTTGCCTATCTTATATCGTCCCAAATGAAACCGCCTTGGGGGCTTTACTTTCATCTAGCTTTCTCCAAACACACAGGATTCTAAGCGGGGTATTTACCGGTTGGTACTTGAAAGAAACGGGAGTAAGACTACTCCCGTTTTACCCTAATAAAACCCTAAACCAGCAAAAATTGTTACTCACTGATCGTTCCTTCCTCACTAATCAATAATTCTTTAGATATATTTTCTGCGCTCATTATTTTTACCCTGTAATATGGTGCAACACCAGGTAATTGCAATTTTGCAGCTTCTGTCACCTTTGCATTGGGATATTGAGCAGTAATTGAAGTAATTAAATTTTGTGGCAATGCATCAGGCATATAGGCCACTTTTGATTTGATCATTGCCCCGGAACCGGTGAATTCTGCAGTTTGTTTTAAATTCTCTGCATTTGTAAATGTGACAACATAGTTGCCACTATAATTTTTGTTCCACTGATCTTCGGTGGCCACTGCATACAGGCTTTTAAATGTATTATTCACGTTTTCAGGGACATTTACGGATTTCACCGGGGAAGTTTTCTTTTTTTCTACTTGCGCCCCGGCTGAAAAACCGAGTGAAAGGCAGGTTACAAGGATGAAAAAAGTGTTTTTCATATATTAACGTTTGAATTAAATAGGATTTTATATTAACTCAGACAGGCAACGAATATTATGCCAACCCGGCCTTTTGTGGATAAAACCACTTAAAATCGGGATAGAAAATAGCCCTGACAGCGGCCAGAATGCTGTTTTTCAGCAAAATTATGAACCAGTATTTTATTAACTTTGCAGCCTTATTTAAAAACCATTTAGGGAAAGGAGAAAAATGTCAGCGAGATACCAGGAATACCAGCAACTTAATTTACCCGCAATCAGTCAGGAAGTACTCGAAAATTGGAGAGAAACTTCGGCTTTTGAAAAAAGCGTCGCATTACGTGAGGGTAGCCCGTCTTTCGTGTTTTACGAAGGGCCTCCTAGTGCCAATGGTATGCCCGGCATTCACCATGTTATTTCCCGTACACTCAAAGACCTGGTTTGCAGGTATAAAACCATGCAGGGTTTCCAGGTAAAACGCAAGGGCGGTTGGGATACTCACGGCCTTCCTATTGAATTAGGCGTAGAAAAGTTATTGGGCATTACCAAAGAAGATATAGGTAAAAAAATATCTGTAGAGGATTATAACAAGAAATGCCGTGAAGTAGTAATGCAGTACAAAGACCAATGGGACAGTATTACAAAAAAAATGGGTTACTGGGTAGATCTTAACAACCCTTATGTGACTTTTGAAAATAATTACATAGAAACACTTTGGTGGATCTTAAGCGAACTGTATAAGAAAGGTTATTTATATGAAAGTGTGAGTATCCAACCATACTCCCCTGCTGCGGGCACAGGCTTGTCGTCCCATGAATTGAACCAGCCGGGCACTTATAAGGATGTGAAGGATACAAGTGCGGTGGTGATGTTCCGCCTCCCCAACCCCTCCGAAGGAGGGGCCTCCGAACACCCTGCCATTTCGAAAATATTCTCTGCAATTGCACTGTCTCCTCTCCCAACTTCGGGGGGCGCTGGGGCTGAGGTTTTCTTAATGGCCTGGACAACCACTCCATGGACCCTGCCTTCTAATCTTGGATTGACGGTTGGGCCAAACATTGATTATGCATTGGTTAAAACTTTTAATCCATATACCCATCTTCCAAATAATGTGGTGCTGGCAAAAGCATTGATCGGTAAATATTTTAAGGCAGAAGCAGAAAACCTGGATTTTGACGGTTATAAAGAGGCTGATAAACTTATCCCCTGGAAAATAATTGCTGAATTCAAAGGAAAGGACCTTGAAGGATTGGAATACGAACAACTCCTGCCCTTCGAAGCAAATTCATTGGCAGAAATCGAACGTATCACAGCAGGTGCCAAACCATTCAGAGTGATCACCGGCGATTTTGTAACAACAGAAGATGGCACCGGTATCGTTCACACCGCACCCGCATTTGGTGCAGATGATTTTAAGGTGGGCAAAAAAAATAACCTCGGCATCTTAACGCTGGTGGATAAGGAAGGTAAATTTATTGATGGAACCGGCGAATTCAGCGGACGCTATGTTAAAGATTATAAAGATGCAGCCGGCTATGTTGATGTGAATGTTGACATTGCCGTAAAATTAAAAAAAGAAAACCGGGCTTTCAAAGTAGAAAAGTACGAACACAATTATCCGCATTGCTGGCGCACGGATAAACCGATCATTTATTACCCGCTTGATGCATGGTTCATCAAAACAACTGCGGTAAAAGACAGGATGATCGAGCTAAATAAAACCATCAACTGGAAACCCGCATCTACAGGCACTGGCCGGTTCGGAAACTGGCTTGAAAATATGGTAGATTGGAATTTGAGCCGCAGCCGCTTTTGGGGCACACCTTTACCGATCTGGAAAACAGAAGATGGCGAAATACAAAAATGCATCGGTTCCATTGATGAACTGAACAATGAAATAAAAAAAGCCGCAAATATCCTGGGTGGCGAAACGAACAAACATTATTTACATGAAGGTATTCTTGATCTTCATAAACCATATGTGGATGACATCATATTGGTAACTGATGACGGTCAACCCATGAAGCGTGTACCCGACCTTGTTGACGTATGGTTCGACAGCGGTGCCATGCCCTATGCACAATGGCATTTTCCTTTTGAGAATGAAGAGACATTTGAGAAGAATTTCCCGGCAGACTTTATTGCTGAGGGTGTTGACCAAACAAGAGGCTGGTTCTATACACTGCATGCATTAGGAGTATTGCTGTTTGATAGTGTTGCATACAAAACAGTGGTGAGCAATGGGCTTGTGTTGGACAAATCGGGCAACAAAATGAGCAAGCGCCTTGGAAACGTGATTGATCCCTTTGCAACCATTAATACCTATGGTGCGGATGCCACAAGGTGGTATTTGATCACCAATGCATCTCCATGGGACAGTTTAAAATTCGATGAAGAAGGAATCAAAGAGGTTCAACGTAAATTTTTTGGAACTCTTTATAATACCTACCAGTTCTTTGCATTATATGGCAATGTGGATGGCTTTAATTTCAAAGAAGCCTATGTTCCTTTGGACCAAAGGCCTGAGATCGATCAATGGATTTTATCATCCCTGAACAGCCTGGTAATAACGGTAACGCAGAACCTGGATGCTTTTGAGCCTACGCAGGCGGGCCGTGCCATCGAAGAATTTGTTGACAGCCATTTAAGCAACTGGTACGTCCGCCTTTGCCGCCGCCGCTTTTGGAAAGGCGAATATGAGCAGGACAAGATCTGTGCATATCAAACCTTATACGAATGCCTTGAGACGCTTAGCAGGCTTATAGCGCCAATTGCTCCATTTTTTGCAGATTGGTTATTCAATAACCTGAATAAGGTAACACAGCGATTTGATGTGGCATCAGTGCACCATGCTGATTTTCCCCAGCCAACAGCAGGTGCTATTAATGCCGGATTGGAGAAGAGAATGCAGCTTGCCCAGGATGCTTCTTCACTGATCCTGTCATTGCGTAAAAAAGTGAACATCAAAGTAAGGCAACCTTTACAAAAAGCCTTCATACCTGCAACCGATAGCGCCATGGCTGCAGACATTAAACTGGTTGAAGACATCATCAAAGCGGAGACGAATATCAAAGAAGTAGAGATTTTGGATGCAGATAATGATTTTATCCGAAAAAAAGCAAAGGCAAATTTTAAAACCCTGGGTAAAAAACTAGGTGCGAATATGAAATGGGCCGCAGCAGAAATTGAAAAATTTGACAATGCTACCATTGAAAAGGTACAGCAGGCTGATTATATTTTGAATGCCGGTAAAGTAGCGTCCGGCGATGCTCCTATAGTCATCGGTATGGAGGATATCGAGATCATAACGGATGAGATACCTGGTTATGAAATAGCTGGAAAAGGTTCACTTACGGTTGCGTTGGATATCAGCATTACCGAGGTGCTTCAAAATGAAGGCAATGCCCGGGAATTTGTGAACCGTATTCAAAATATCAGGAAAGACAATAATTTTGAACTGACTGACAGGATAAAAGTTACTGTATCGGAAAATGCTAAACTGCAATCATCATTAATTGAATTTAAAGATTATATTTGCCGCGAAATTTTAGCAGATTCGCTTGAGTTTGTACCCCAAATCAGCAATGGTAGTACCCAAATTGAAGTGAACGCAGTTTCTTTAACCGTAAATATTTCTAAAAAAAGCGAGTCGTATGGCAATTAAAAAGAAGGCAGCTAAACCAGCGGCTAAAAAACCAGCCCCTAAAAAAGTCGCAGCAAAACCTGTAAAAAAGGCAGCGCCAGCAAAGAAACCGGCTAAACCTGCCGCAAAGAAACCTGCACCTGCAAAAGCGAAAATTGCAGCAAAAAAACCTGTTCCAAAACATCATACGAAACCCACCTCCAAGCCAGCGGCTAAAAAAGCCCTTGCGCCTGCTAAGACCGTAAATAAAATTTTGCCAAAACCAACTGCTAAACCTGTATCATCATCAGCGACAAAAAAGCCGGTAGCTGTTCAAAAACCGGTACAAACACCAATGGCAAAAAAGACCGAAGAAAAAAAAGCACCTATTAAAGAGGCCGTAAAGCCCCCGGTTTCACCAAAAGCGATCGCAAAAAATCCAAAGGATATAAAAGTTGCAGCGCCGAAACCTGTTGTTATTCCAAAAATAACAACCAAAACTTCCCGAAAATACTCTCCCGATTTTACCAAATCTGTTCTTGACCAGGTAAAAAACGACCCGGGAGCACCAATTGTTCGCTACAATGATTCAGATCTTTTGGAATTCCGTGAGTTGATCCAGCGCAAATTGGAGGCTGCTAAAAAAGAATTGAATTATTTACAGGGACTTATCACCCGTAAAGATGAAATGGGTGGCGATGAAAGTGAAAACCGTTACATGACCATGGAAGATGGAAGCCTTAGCATGGAAAGAGAACAGCTTAGCCAGATGGCAAGCCGCCAGATCACGTTTATCGATCACCTTGAAAAAGCAATGATGCGGATTGAAAATAAAACATACGGCATTTGCAGGGTAACAGGAAAGCTGATTGACAAAGCCCGTTTACGTGCAGTACCTCACGCCACACTTTCTATTGAAGCAAAGATGGGGATAGTAAAATAGTC
>JBDSBG010000007.1:0-8212 GCA_039921685.1 Ferruginibacter sp. | reverse complement strand
GGTTCGTTGAATGTGAAGATCATTAAAAAGAATGGTGTAACATGTTCTCCAGGTATTACTGCTAATACCGTTATAGCGGGTGTTTACACTTTTATCGATCTTGGGCCGGGTACATATATATTAAGTTCAAGTGAAAATTACTGCAACAGGAAATTATATGATACCGTGGTAATTGCAGCCTATCAATATCCGAATTTAGACAGGTCCTCCGCATATCAATGTGATGTAAACGGCTTTAGCATCAGTGCGGTTGCGTCCAATGGAGTAGGGCCCTTCAGCTACCAGATCATAGGTAGTCAGCCAGCAACGCCCGATATCACAACGGCACCGCAAAGCAGCCCGGTTTTCAGCATTAACAATGGATCAAATTATTCATTGGTAAGGCTCAGGGCCCTTGATGCCTGTGGTAATGCAACCCTCGGCGATGCCAGTATTTTACCATTAGCGATTAATGGCGCCGTTAGTACATACAATTGTCTATCGCAGCCAACTACGTTAAGTGTGGACTCACTGTACAATTCAAGTTATGCATGGTATAAGAAATTAGAAATTGCCAGCACAGATAGCACATTGATAGGAACCGGAACCAGCTATTTCATTCCGACGGTGTTGCCATCTGATACAGGTATTTATGTATGTTATGTCACGGTAAATTCGGGATGCATTACACGCAGTTTTACTTTTCATGTTGATGGCAATTGCTGGATCATCTTACCAATAAAACTAGAGGAGTTTAAGGGGCAGGCATTGGATGGAAGGAATTTACTTACATGGAAAACATCTATGGAAGAAAACCTCGATCGCTTTGTTATTGAAAGAAAAAACAGTTTTGGCGAATTTTATGAAGTAGGAACAGTAAAAGCTAATGGCTATTCCAGTGTTTTGCAATCGTACCGGTTCGTTGACAACAGCCCGGTAAAAGGAAAAAATATTTACAGGCTTAAAATGCTGAAGACAGATCATTCATATAGCTATAGCACTGTCGTTGTATTGGAGAACAATGATAAAGAACATTCATTCTCAGTTTACCCGAACCCTGTTTTAAATAAATTCACGGTCGACTTCGGCTTTACCACAAAACATAGATATAATATTCGTTTATTAAATACCATGAACGAGGTAATAAAGGAAATAATAGTTTTGAATGATGGCAACAAAATGGAAATAGCAAGACCCGTAGAAGTAAAGAAAGGAGTTTATATCCTGAAGATTTATGATTTGGATACGAAAGAAACATTTAAAGAGAAAATAGTGTTCCTGTAATTATAGAGGCTTTTTATTTCACGCAAAGCGGCAAAGAGAAAATACAAAGGGCTGCAAAGGTTTCACGGACTTTGAGCCTATTTGCTCCTATGCCTGAAATCAAAAAGCCTCAATATGAACGGCTGCGACAATTTTTAAACTGCTTTTGCTAATAATACAATTTGACCAAGATGATAAATATCGTGTTGAATAATACCATGTATATGTTCATAATAAGAAAGGCCATTGTTGGGATATATCTTTTCAAAGTCTTTCTCTTTAAAATGAGGGAGGAAGTTTATCCAGTTGCGCTGCGAAGCTTCAAGCTTTTCCAGCGTATTAGCCCAGGCATTTGAAGAAGTATCTTTTACAGCAACAAAATAATTATCAGCCGGTGTTTTTATTACTTCACCTTGTACACGTTTTAAAACATTTTCTCTCCAGGAAATGATATGATTTACAATTTCCCAGATCGTGTTCCATTTCGGCGAAACTTTTGTTGCAGCTTGTTCTGCAGAAATAGTTTTTAAAACAGGTATCAGGCTAACGTCGATCCATGAGCCACCGTTGTAAGCATTTTCAATTAATTTGATTATGCGTTGTGTTTCTTTCATTGGAATACAATTAATATCTTATCACTCTTGACCGATTAAATGCTTCAAATTCTTTTCAGGCCTGCATGACCTCACCCCAACCCCTCTCCAAAGGAGCTACGGTGTGGACACATCTTATAAATAAATAAATAGATTAACCACGATGATAGCTACACGGATGACACGGATAAACGGATAATCACGCCCGCCCGGCTGACGCCTGTCGGACGGGGATAAATGCTGCTGGCGCAGCGTACGGATACCACCTTTAATAGTAATCTGTAATTTTTTGGAACAAAAAATAAATCCGTCTTCATCCGTTTATCCGTGTCATCCGTGTATCTATCAAATTTAGTCATAACTCATCAACCAAAAGCGAATAAAAAATGTGTCCACACCGTAGTCCAAAGGAGAGGGGCCAGAACCCGCTACTGTAAAGGACTCCATTCACCCAGGCAAAATTTACCCGGACAATAATGATACCGTATCAAAAATTGATTGTTATAGTACTGCGTTTATCACCAACATATTTCCATTTAGATCCTGCACGTAACAATCTTATAGCTTCTTCATCACAGGCAGCACACAGTTTTTTTTCAACCCTGATGTTTTTTAGCTCTCCGTTCTTTTTTACATTAAAGGACAACAGTACAATACCTTCTATTAATTCTTTGTTTATCGCCTTTAATTTTTTTATACTGTCTGCAAGCGCCGCCTGGTATTTTAATTTTCCGATCACCGGTTCTGAATTAGACATAACAGATATGCCCGCAACCTTTCCTTCTAATTCGCCTTGCTCCACACGCTTCTTTGAATAACCAAGACTTGCCTTTTGCCTCGGCACTCCCTGCGAGGTAACAACAACGGAAGCTAATTCCTGGCTGTTCCTTGATAAAACAATCGTCTGATCTAAATTGCTCTTAAGATCTTTTTTAAGTGTATTGTAACCAACGGCGGCGATTGTTGCAAATAATGAACTGTCATTAGCAGCAATAGAAAATTTACCAGCTACATCGGTGGTAAAATTCGATCTTCTTGATGAATCAGTTAGCGAAGCAAAAGCAACAGCGTTTCCTGCGTCATCAATTACTCTTCCTGAAATCCGGTAAACAGCTTTAGGGTTGCTGAATTTGTCATCTTCAATCGAGGTTTTCTCTTTCCGTGATGCCGCATCCGCTGCAACATCAGTTCGCACTGTTTCCTGTTCTTCAGGGCTAACGGCAGAAGCTGACGATTGTTCTGCCACGATAGTTTTTGCAATGGCTACCGAATCTGCCTGATGAACTTTAGCTCCTTCAAATTTACCCGGAGGTTCTGAAGCCCAACTCTGATTGGCTTTTGGAACCACGACAGTATAAGTTTCATCAAGGGCGGTTAATCCAACATCTTGTTTGGGAGCAGGTTTTGCCAATGTTGTTTCGAGCGTGTCTGCAGGAGTAGGTTGGTATGATTGCTTATTTTCTGTGGCCAGATCTGAACTTGCTTTCTCTAATACCTGTTTTTGTTTTCTATCTTCATTTTTTGCAAGCTTTACTTCATTTGAATGAGTATTTAATTTCAAGGTTATAAAAACAGTTCCTAAAATAAATACCAATACGGCCGCAGCAGAAAGCCATGCCATATTTTTTTTGCTGAATAAGATGAATACTTTTTTCTTCTCATTATTTTCCTGCAATCGCTTTTTTAATTCCAGCAAATCATTTTCTGCACTGCTGGTATATGCATAACCTTCCAGTGCCTCAGCCAGAAACGGATCGTCCATTGCTGCTTTTTCCAAAGCATGCATTTCTGCCTCAGTCATGCTTCCTGAGTGATAACGTTGCAGGTCAGCCGCTGTATAAATAATATTTTGTGGTTCTTTCATTTAAGTATTTTCCAGTGCTTTTTTTTCCATACATATTTTCAGGTTTCGTCTTCCGTTTTGAATATAACTTCTTACTTTATCAGCATCAATGCCTGTAGATGCTGCAATCGTTTTATAACTTTTCTCTTTAAGATAGAATAATTCGATGGCCTGCCGTTGCTCCGCAATAAGTTGTCCTAAACAAAACTCCATTCTTTCAAAATGGGCTTCTTTTTCAAATACAGCACCCAGATGTACATTTTCATCCAAATGCACAAATTCATGGCTTACTTTCCGGGGTTTGCTTTTTTGGCTCCTGATCTTCATCAGGCAGTGATTCTTTGCCAATTGATGCAGCCATGCTTTGAAATGCGTTACTTCATGCTTCATAAGCTTCGTAACAAGCTCTTCAAAAATATTGATAACACAATCCTTCGCTTCTTCATTATCATCCAGGTATTTGAGGCAAACTCCATACACAAGTTCCATATAACGCTGGTACAGATCCGATAATATTTTCAGATCGCCCGATGCCTTGTATTGCCCCAACAATTCATCGTCGGGAGTGGTGGATATTATATTTTTTATGAATGCCAAGCAGCTAAGTTATCCAAATAATTGTTTATGAATATGTATGTAATCCTTAAAATTCCTGCATCCGGCAAGAAAAAAATTATGAAAACAAAACTAATTTTCCTGATCCCCTTCCTTGTATTGGTCTTAGCATTTATTGCTAAAAACAGTTTTACTGTTACAGGAACTATCAGTGATCTTACTGGCAAGCCAGTTGCTTTTGCTAGTGTAGCATTCAAAGGAAGTAGCAATAGAGTTACTTCGGATGCAGCAGGAAAATATTCTATAAAAGTGAATGATGAAAACGGGAAATTGGTATTTAATTGCGTTGGCTATGATACAAAAGAAGTTCTCATCAATCGACAGTCGGTAATAAATGTAGTAATGGTTCAAAACACCAATGAGTTGACAGAGGTAGTTGTTACTTCGTTGGGTAGCACTTCCCGGGATTATGCCAACCTTTCCTTTGGGCTCCAGGGAAAAGTGTCAGGTTTATCCATCATGAGTACTGCAAGTACTTTTACAAACCAATCTACTTCTGAGCCTTACCACGTTGCTGGGAATCAATTGAGTGATACAACAGCCAATACCGAAGGTTATGCTCACATCATTGAGAACAGTTTTCAAAAAGTAACCGATAATCCTCTATCAACTTTTTCCATCGATGTTGATGCCGCTTCGTATAGCAATGTTCGTCGTTTTATTAACGATGGGCAACTGCCTCCTGCAGGTGCAGTACGTATTGAGGAAATGATCAACTATTTTAAGTATAATTATCCCGAGCCTGAAGCGGGTAAACCTTTTTCAATAACGACTGAACTAGGTGATTGTCCATGGAACCATGAAAATAAATTGTTGATGATCGGGCTGCATGGTAAAGAAATATCTGCAGATAATTTACCCGCAAGCAACCTTGTTTTTTTGATTGATGTTTCCGGTTCCATGATGGATGAAAACAAATTACCATTGGTAAAAGCATCTTTGAAATTACTTACAGACCAGTTGCGCCAGCAAGATAAGATATCCATCGTGGTTTATGCAGGAAATGCAGGCCTGGTTTTACCGGCAACCGATGGATCGCAGAAAGAAAAAATCAAATCTGCCATTGATGCATTGGAAGCGGGCGGTTCTACAGCAGGAGGTGCAGGAATAAAACTCGCTTATAAGATTGCTAAAGGAAATTTTTTGAGCAACGGAAACAACAGGGTAATACTTTGTACCGATGGTGATTTTAATGTAGGTGCCAGCAGCGATGATGATATGGTGAGGCTTATTGAAAAGGAACGGGAGTCGGGTGTATTCCTCACCGTACTTGGTTATGGAATGGGCAATTACCAGGATAGTAAGATGCAACAACTTGCCGATAAAGGGAACGGCAATCACGCATATATAGACGGATTATCTGAAGCAAAAAGAGTATTGGTGAACGAATTCGGTGGAACCCTTTTCACAATTGCAAAAGATGTAAAACTACAGTTGGAATTTAATCCAGCCCGAATAGCAGGTTACAGGCTTATAGGTTATGAGAACCGCATGTTGAATAAAGAAGATTTTAAGGATGATAAAAAAGATGCGGGAGAGTTAGGAAGCGGTCATACAGTAACTGCCTTGTATGAAATTATTCCTGCGGGTGTAAAATCAACATGGCTTGATGACAACAAAGTTGATAAGCTTAAGTACCAGCAAAAAGATGTACCAGCTCTTGCCCCATTTTCTTCCAATGAATTACTGACTGTGAAATTCAGGTATAAAGATCCAAAGGATTCAACAAGTAAATTGTTGGAACATCCTTTTTCCGCAGATGCGGTTGCTTTCACAAAAACTTCTGATAATTTTTATTTAGCAACCGCAGTGGCAGGTTTTGGTATGCTTTTGAGGAACAGTAAATTTAAAGGAACAGGTAATTATAAAACGCTGATACAACTTTGTAATTCATTTTCTGTTACCGACAAAGAAGGATATAGGAAGGAGTTTGTCAGCCTTGTAAAAAAAGCAAATGAATTAACAATGAAAAATTCAGAATTGGCGAATGTAAGGGAAGGGGAGGAATAAATAGAAAGAGGCGTTGCTATGAAGATGCAACGCCTCTTTTTATTATTTAAATTTTATTCTTTAACAAGCGGTTTTCTAAATGCATCATCCATGGAAAGATAACCACCACCAACAAATGAAAATACAACTACCAAAACCAGGATTAAAAATGAAAATGGCAGGTCAGCAGTTGCTGTATCCTTTAAATTTACAAACAATACCGCACCGAACATAAAGGGTATTTGTACAAGCGCAGCCAAACGTGTAAATAAACCAACCACGAGCAGTATGCCACCTAAAAGGTTTACCCATGGAATGAGCGGGATCATCCACTTTGTGCTATCCAAAAAACCTGAACCTTTAAATGCATTTTCCAAAATCACGGGGTTATTGAAAAAAGTATATGCTTTTAACATAAGACTTAATCCAACTACAATTCTTAAAATAAAAATCCATTTTGGAACATTTTCCCCGGTCTGGTATGTCTGATGAAGCAGGCTCATAAAAAATTGGTTTAGGTGATTAAATATAATTTTAAGATACAAAATAAAAGCCCGGCCTGCAATATTTTTTTATTAACACAATTGCGGCTACCCGTCATTTAGTTCCGGGACAGTGGTAAAAATCAAAGATCTTGCAGGAACAATTAGTGCATAATTTTGCCTGTATTGCTAATCCTAAGAAAATATTGCTACCAATAATGGTGCAGGGTAGCTTGTAGTTTCATATTTCACCAGCAGCCCAGCGAGCAAAAAATTGTATTTTTAAAGTTTACAAACCGGGATAAGATGAAAGTTTATTTTGTAAGTGGACTGGCAGCAGATAGCAGGGTGTTTAAACATATCCAGCTCCCGGCTGGCTATGAAATTGTTCACCTCGATTGGATAGTGGCCTTAAAAAATGAATCCCTGGAAAATTATTCATTCAGGCTTGCTGAAAAGATCATTCCCGGGGAACCTTTTGCGTTGATAGGATTGTCGATGGGAGGAATGATCGTAACAGAAATAACAAACCAGTTTAAAGCACTTAAAAAAGATCCACCCGCTGTTACAATTTTACTGTCGAGCGTTCCTGTAAACATGGGCCTGCCGCCTCATTTTAGATTAGCCCGCTTACTTCGTCTTTACAAATTTGTACCGGTCAATCTCCTGAAATCCCTTTCTTTCTTAAAACGTTATTTTGCGGCTGAACAAACGGAAAATAAAAAAATTTTGAACCAGGTCATAAAAGACAGTGACCCCGCATTTATCAGGTGGGCGATGCAGGCAGTGTTGGAATGGAAAAATGAAACCACCCCACAGTCATTGTTTCATATTCATGGCACAAAAGACAGGATACTGCCCATTGGTTATTGCAAGCCAACACATATAATCAAAAATGGTGGGCATCTTATTGTGATGGAACAGGCGGAGGAAGTAAATAGGTTTATTGAGGAGGCGCTTTTGTCTGGGGGGAGTCTTCGTTAGCTGAGTTTTGAATGTGGGGAAATATTCAATGTACGATGTTCAATATTAAATGTAGGATTAGGTTGAATAAGCAAACTCAATTCAGCCTAAAGTTTCGAATGTAAAAATGTTCGAATTCTATCAGTACCTGGATAAGGCGCATCTTTCCGTCCTGATAGCAATCGGATCAAACTGCGGAAAGGAGCGCCGGTATAATACCAATTAGATACTAATACTTGTCTGTCAGCCTGAGCTTGTCGAAGGTGATCTTCCTAACTAACCCGGCTTCGACAAGCTCAGCCTGACAGTTCTTCGGTGGTGCAGCTTTAATTTCTATTTGGTATAACGTCCCGATGTACAATCCTATCGTGTGGACACATTTCTGAATAATTTGTTTTTTTGCAAATGCAAAAAAGAGAATTTACAGATTTGGAAGACCTCCGGCTGGTTTATAGGGGTAATAAGATTTTAAATGACCTTTTCAG
>JBDSBG010000006.1:0-3038 GCA_039921685.1 Ferruginibacter sp. | reverse complement strand
ACTCATAAGATCGCCATTACGGCGCATCGTATCCAGGATATTACGGAAAGCAGCGTTGTTTTTAAATACAAAGATTACGCAGATGGCAATAAGCAAAAACAAATGAAGCTCAGCCATGCAGAGTTCCTTAGGCGGTTTGAACAACACATTCTGCCCAGGCGTTTTGTGAAGATCCGCCACTATGGACTGCTACAGAATCATGGTAAAATACAAAGACTCAATACCATCCGCAAGCAATTAAAATTAGAACCGCTGCCGGTAAAAGTAAAAGTGCCGGTAAGCCAGCGCCTGCTGGAGAAGTATGGCCGTGACGTAACGATCTGCCCTACCTGCAATAAAGGTAAGCTTGTGCTTTATCAGCATCACTTACCAGGTAACAATAAACTATATAGCATTGAAACAAAACCAGCAACAACTAAGACAAAATTCAATATCCGATCTGCCGCCCTAAACAATATGCGTGAACTTAAATAAATCAGTTCACTCATTGCGTCAATTAAAATGAAAACTATAATTGATTTATGGGTAAGGCAACTTATATGCAAATGATAAAAAAAATAACCGACGCCACATTTGTATCACCTGGCGTTGCATTCCTTTATCAGCAAAATAAAAATCAAGAGCTACTTACCTTCCTATAGGAAATCCTCTCCGGCTTCCCGGCGTCGGTCAACAAACACTAACCGAAAGTCCCCGTTAAAGTTATGTTTAACGGGGGCTTTTTATGTGGGGGCTTGCGGCTATTGTTCTTAATGTTTTAGCTGTAGTTTTACTCTGTTTACGAAGATGTGCCCTTCGATATTAGCACGAAAGTTTGTTAGAAGTTACGAACCTGCTCTGCGGTGAACCTGTGAGTTTACTTGCTATCTCGCTTACTTTAGATTGCGTTGTCTATACTTTACAAATACGTTAGCAAGATACAAATTTGGAGATAGGTTTTTTAACTATCGGTTCACAACAAATTTAGTTTTTAAGGGTTGTTGTTTGCTGGTGTTTGCTGTGATGAAATAAATTCCGTTTGGTAAATTGGAAATGTCAACGCTTTTTATGTTTCCTGAAATAGCTTTTATTTGTTCACCTAAAATATTTTTTATGGTGATTTGAGTTATTGGGTTTTGGGATTGAAGATAGATAGTGTTTGTTGCAGGGTTTGGATAAATTAAAAAATCAATTTCATTTTTTCCATTTGAGATTAACGGAATTATTTTTGAATAAGAAGTTGCTCCGTCAAAATCGGTTTGTCTTAGCCTATAATAGTTGGCTCCATTAAAAATATTTTCATCAACGAATGAATAATATAAGACCGTTGTTGAGTGTCCGGCTCCTTTAATTTTTCCAATTGGGTGAAACGTGTTTGCATCGCTGCTTTTTTCAAGCGAAAAATAATCATTGTTTGTTTCTGATGATGTTGACCAATGAAGAATGTTTGTTTTATTGTAATTCTTTCCAGTGAAGGATAAAAGTTCGATTGGTAATGGAGCAGAGGGTTCTACTACTATACTATCAATAAAATAATAAGCGCCTGAAGATCCTGTTGGGCTTATTAATGTATTCGAATCGTCTCTGAAATTGCCAATGGTGATGTGGGTATAAGAACCGGAGGCCGTAAAGAAATAGGTATAAGTCTGCCAGACATTAGGGTTGTAAGTGATTGTCGCAATTTCAATTTGCGGATTTGCTGCAATCGGTTGGTCAACCAATTGAAAGAACGGCCCTGTGGAAAAGGTTACTCCGATATTATTAGTGGATTTTGTATACTCGCCATTGTTTCCATTGGATAAAGCAAAAGAAACCTTGTATTGCATCCCAGCCACTAAAGGCGAAACCAATGTTGTTGAAATATACTCCCTGAAATTAGCTATAAAAAAAAGGTTTGTTATAAATCCCATTTGTCCGTTGCCAGAGAAGGGAGCTATCTGTCCGAAAGCAGTAGGCACTGTCCCGGCCGTGTTAAAATAATCAGGCGAAGCATAAGGGGGGCCAGAGTAAAATCCATTCACATTATTCCATCCTGTGGCGCGATTTGATTGACCGTAATCATTTGGTAAAACTGAATACAGCTCAAAATCCCCATTAGGCACTAAGTTTTGCGCAAAGACACTATGACCAATTAAAAGGCCTGTAATTAGTATTTTGAATTTATTCACTATTGATATTGTTTTTTTTGATGCCTATTCTTTGATGCCAAATTGTTTCTTCGCTTGTTCTTAACCGTCTGAAAATAATTTTCTGTTTGCTAAGTTACTAATTTCAAGGGGTACTTATTCTTCCTAAAATGATTTTATTCCTTTTCTCAAAAAAATTGCATTGTAATTTTGGTTATTAGATTTTATGATTGAACATGACGGTGATTGTTGCAGGATTGTTTGCACATGGTTTGATTAAATATAAACTGTGTCGCCTGTTGGTTATCTTTTTATTTTACGATATTTTGAAAATTGGCTTTGTCAAGCTTTCTATTTGCGTTGTTCTCTCGGGAAAAGTTTGAAGTCGCAGTGCCGCCAAATAATTACAGCTTACATCTATTGCCGCAACCAAACAGCACACATTGCGTCAATCACAATAAATATCACTCATTTACGCAACAAAATCAAACAGCAGTTAAGTTTCATTATTCTATCATCCGGCTCAACTGTACAACCTATGTAGCCATTCTCATAGCATTTTTAGAAAATTAAAAAGCATTGTTAGGTGTTTTTCCTTTGCAAGTCAGCAAACCAGGGAAAAAGGGCTGGCATAATGGATTGACGCCTCTCAACAGGCTGCCGGTTAAATACTGTATATTCAATAACCGATTGGGGATAAAAAATAAATTTATATTTTTTGCAACACAAACAACTATTCACCCGTAAATCTATATAAGAACCTTCCTACACCCTTTAAAAAATAGAATCTAATTCAACTAAATGATTAATATTAGTGGCTTTTGAATAAAATGCTGTTCATAATAAACGGATGTAAGGCAAGAGATGAAAAATGCCAGAAGCTATTTTACGAATCAAACAGGGGATTCGCATTAAAAATAGTCTTCAGGTACA
>JBDSBG010000005.1:0-85283 GCA_039921685.1 Ferruginibacter sp. | reverse complement strand
TGCAGTACCCGCTACAGTTGGGCATTTATCCAGTTCGTCATTGATGCCATCGCTGTCTGTATCAGGTATTGGGCATCCCTGGTAGCGCTCAAGGCCTGCAACAGTTGGACATTTATCGTTCATATCGATAATACCATCGCCGTCTGTATCAGGGCAACCGCTGTACATTTTAGGTCCTGCTATTGTCGGACATGCGTCTACGTTATCAAACACACCGTCCTTATCGGTATCAGGGCGCATTTTCTTTTTGTAAGGCATACCGAACGTAATACCTACATGAGCATCAGCCTGTTTTGATTTGCTAAATATAGCAGTGAACAAAGTTCCGGAGCCAAAAAACACAGGGCCAACTCTTGCTGATAAACCCGCATTAAAACTTGTCAACCTGTTGTAATTGAAAGGAACGGCAACACTAAAAAAGCCTGTTTCATAACGTGGTATTAATGAAATACTGCTGTAGTTATACAGTGTAAGCTTACTGTTATTTTTTGTAAGTGCTCCCTGCACGCTAAGTGCAGTATAGAACCCCCCAGCAATATTATAATCAATGTCTGCTCTTACTGTGGCAGGAAGGATAACGTCGTATTTGGATGTTGTCGATTGTACCTGCGTAAAATAAGGACTGTTATCCAGGATGCTTTTGTATTGGTTGATCGACCTATCATTAAACTGGTTCAATAAGAACTCCTGCCCCGCTGGAATGTTCACATTGTAGGTAGCAGAAGTCGTATTGTCTTTCTTGAACCTGATATTTCCGATATCTGTTACAGATATACCGACTTTCAATTTGTATTTATTTGCAAAATTATTATCGATATAAATCGTATCGGCATTCATCATTGATTTAGGGCGGAATTCATACACAATACCGACATCTCCTCCAACTCCATGTCCGTGGAATTTGAAGAAATCCCTGTATTTATAATTATTGAAGTCCGCACCAGTCGTATTAATTGCTATAGTACCAGTAGTAGCAGTGAGATATGTACCATTCACGCCAGTATTAACATTACCGTTAATATCGTTGAATTGTAAATACGAATTGGTTGTCCCAGCCAGGTATTTGATGGTTAGTCCAGCCTTAATAAAATTGCTGCTCCCCTTTTTCGAAAGAACAGTTGCGTATGACAAGCCAAGTTCTGTCCATCCAACGGTATTGATTTTGGCATTTTCATATGCACCAAATGAAAGCGGGTATGCAGAACCGTCCGGAGTGCCGCCGTCAATCACAGCTTTTGCAAGTGATCCGTCTACGCCATAAACATTAGAAAAAACCCTTGACCTGGTACTGAGAGCAAAGGCAGATCCACCTTTCATGCTAAACATAACAGAGGGCCCAAGCACATCTGCAGTCACCAACGATTTGATGTTTGGTTTGTCGCCATTAACAAGACGATTCTTAAGCGAGTCACTTTTAAATGAACGGCCAAGGTCCCGTAAGCCGAGACGGCTTTGATTATTGCCTACAAACACATTTGCAGCAATCAGATTCACACTCCACTTGTAACGGTTATCAGCAATATTAGCGGGATTGAATATTACGCCATTCACGCCATTATAGTTCATTGTTCGATAACCTGGAAAGATCTGTGCAGTGGTTTTGAGGATAATAAAACACAAGGTTACCGTTAATACGAGTAATTTTTTGTTCATAAAGAGATCAATTTTTTTTTCCTATCAATCAATAATAAGTCCAACTATGTTAAAACTTTCACTTAAATATTAATATATTAACAGTTTCAGTTGTAATTAGAAAAAAAAAGTGAGAATTACGTAAAAGAATTTAATAGCGCTAAGAAGAAAATAGGGAAAATTACTATACATCAGCTCCTACTAACGTGTTAGTGAATGCCAGCATGACTAAGTTTAGGACCGTAACTTATCTAATATCCTGGTAGGGTTTTAAAGCAATATCTGATTGATCAATTAGCCAGATTATATTCCGGCAATTTTTAAATTTAATTTGAAAGAAATTTATATTACAGAGAACGCCCATGTTCCGAAAAGTCATTGAGTGGCATTTGCGTTAAAAATTACGGGTGTCAATGGAACAAAATTTGTTACAACCAGCATGTGAAACAGGAAACCGTTCCTCTCATATCATTCATCAAAGACTATCAGCTGGAGAAACCGAACGGCTACATTTGTTTTACTGCGAGCGTACATTTTCACAGTAAGGACCGTTGGTTCAAATTCATTAGTGCTGTGCATATCATCACCATCTCGATGAAGCACCTGGACGTAATCTATTTATTAAATCCTGAAATAGATGCGCAAGGAATAACAACCATGTTTACCAATAATAAAAAATTTCATTACTCACGAACAAGACGGTTTGAAATAAAAGGAAGGTCGAGACAACATGGCCATTATTCAATCTTTATCATTCCAATTAATAAAAATTGTGGACAGGAAACCTTAAGTGAATTAAAAGCGAAAGAGCAAAATTGAAACAGCAGAATTGGGGCATTGCTCAGCTAATCTCATTCAAACTAAAATGATCAGACTCAGCTTTTAAAGGTTTCGGGCTTTTTCATTCTTTCCAGGGTTTCCAGCAACAGCTCCTCTGCCTTGAACTTAAAAAGATCAATGTAATGATCATAACTCCATTCAACTTTTTTTACATCCATTTTTGAGTGCGTAATATCAGTTAGCAGTGTTATAATTGCATCTGTTGGCGGGTCGCCTGGAAAACCGGGATATTGTGTAATTACTTTGTCTCTCAGCCTTAATAATTGCTCATAAATTCCTTTCAACTCAAAAATTGAATCATTATTCTTAAAAGGCTTTTTTAAACTATTGGCTATTAGGCAATTTATTTCTTTTTCGAGATGGTGGTGTAACAAAGTCACGAGCTTAGATTTGTGCAATACTATGAATATCTGTGCCAGTAATTTTATAATCAATAACCAGGGTGCTATAACATGATGAGTGTACAAGTATTTCCTCATACCGTGATACGATAGGGGGCTATTCTCGTTTTATACCACAGCGATATGAAATGCCGGTTTACATCCCAGGTGATTTTGCAATGAAAAAAATTCAGCATAAAACACATTAAGATTCTGCTTTCACAATTTTATCAACTTCGCCCACTGTTTTCTTACCCATCTCCACTTCTACCATTTTTGTAGTGACCGCATAATCATTTGGATGAATAGCAGATCCATATTTAATGGCATATACTTTTGTAAACTCTGCACCCAAATATAAAATAATGGATGAATAATACACCCAAACAAGAAGTATGACCAATGAACCTGCAGCGCCATAGGTACTGCCCACTTTCGATTTTGCGATATAGAAAGAGATACCGAATTTTCCTACAAGAAATAATATCGCAGTGATAAGTGCCCCCGCAAAAACATCCTTCCATCTTATCTTGGCATCCGGGAGCACTTTAAATATAACGGCAAAAATAAGTGTACTTATTGCGAGCATTAAAATTACGTTGATGATATAAAAAAAAACGACTGCTATCTCTGGAAATGCTGCCTCTAACCTGCTGCCGATCGCCTCAACAATACCGGTAACAGACAAGGAAACAAGCAACAGGAATCCCAGGCCTACTATAACAGAGAAAGAGAGTAACCTATTGGTGAGCATCTTTAAAAAACCGCGTTTAGGCTTTGCCTTGAGTCCCCAGATGGTATTGATTGAATCCTGTATTTCCATAAAAACAGCTGTAGATCCTACTAATAATGTGATACCACCTATTATGGCAGCAATTGTATCGGCATTACCAATGGATGCATGCTTAATAATTTCCTGGAGCTGTGAGGCTGAATCTTTACCAATAAAACCCTCCAACACTGAATAAATTCTCCCCTGCACTGCCTCCTTACCAAGGAAAATACCACAAAGAGAAATAACAACTACCAGTAAAGGAGCTAACGAAAAAATAGTTGAATAAGCGAGAGATCCGCTCAGTTTAGGAATCTTGTCATTCGAAAAACCCTGGAAGGTTTCCTTTAGCAGTCCAAAAATATTTTTAAACCCTTTTTTTATGTTCATGACAAACCCATTCGAAAAAACCATGCCTGAATCAATACAGATGCCGGGGTTTTAAAAAGCCATCGGCCTGAACCTGTATCAGGAATTGGCATATTATTTTGTACTTCATCTCCAAATAAAAAAATACTCTTTATGGAACACGAATTACATTTTGAACATGGCGATCTTACAGGGGAAATATCCGTAACACTAAATGAAGGTCAAAGCCTTGACGATATTTTCATGAATTATATCCTGGATTATAACCGCGATCGTTTCGAGGCTGTCGCTGCCAGGATTTTTTTTGGCAAGGAAACGGTCGTTACGCTCTTCGCAATTGATAAATTGAGGCAGGAAGACAGCACCGTGCCTGATGGCAAAATACCAGTCAGAAAGTTTAAAATCGTAAACATACCTCTGCAGGAATTACTGCCACATATTGCCGCTTTTAATTGCACATTGGGCACCAATAATTACCCACTAGAAGCGATGGAAGTTGGAAACAGGTGATTTGCCGGCAGACAATGTTTCAAGCTCATTACAGGAAAACAGGATGAATGAAACCAAAGCTGCAAAGAAATTACATGCTGAACATTTTTGCCTGAAGTTTGTGTTGGCGAATTTCAAAGTCTGGCCCATCATTTTTAGAATATCGGATGCTGAATTTTTATAGAGATTTAGAATTTATTGCTTATTCTATCATCACAAATTCACAATTCAGAACTATCTTTACGCTAATGGAGAACGCAAAAAAAGATAGGGTGTTAAGTGATGCTACTGCTCATTTTCTGAATGGCCATGAGGCTGCCAGCAATGCAACAGAGCAACGTATTCAGCAATTAGAAAATGAACTTGCTAAATTGCAGAAAGAAATTCGCTGCCTAACTGAAAGCCAGGAGGAGAATGAAAAAACTTCTATGTTGGTTGCTTCGAATATAGCCCTGGCAAGGTCCAATAAAAGCCTGCAGGAGTTTGCGTCCATTGCTTCTCATGACCTCCAGGAACCATTACGCAAGATCAAGACTTTCACGTCGATCTTAAAGCACAAATTCAGTGAGGAGTTACCTCCGGCCGCTGCAGAATTGATTTCTAAAACACAGGATGCTGCGAGCCGAATGTCGGTATTGATAAAAGATGTACTCAATTATTCAAGAACATCCGGGGCGGAGGACAGTTTTGTGCAGACAGACCTTGCTTCAATTATTGGAAATGTTATCAGGGATTTTGATTTGTTGGCTGAAGAAAAAACTGCCCTGATCCGGGTGCAGAAAGGTATCCCCTTTATTGAAGCGATCCCCATGCAAATGAACCAACTCTTTTACAACCTCGTAGGTAATGCACTGAAGTTTACCAGTGATGAGCGTTTACCGGTGATCGATATATCGTGGAGGGAATTAAACAAAGAGGAAGTAGATTCAGTACCAGGGCTGCTAACGGAAAAAACTTATTTCCAGTTCATACTAAAAGATAATGGCATCGGTTTTGACCAGGAGTTTGCCGAGCAAATATTTTCTGTTTTTGAACGACTTAACAGTGCTAAAGCCTATGAGGGCACCGGTATAGGCCTTGCGCTTTGCCGCAAAATTGTAGATAATCACGGGGGGATCATATACGCACAAGGTGAAGAAAGAAAGGGCAGTTCGTTTTTTATCATCCTTCCTTCAAAACATTAGGCAGAAATTGTTACTCTTTTTATACCAATGAATATAGCACACAATGAACAAGCCGCTAACAATCTTATTTGCTGATGATGATCCTGATGACAGGACATTTTTCTGTAAAGCTGTGGGAGAATTTGATCCCGAGTTAACATGTCATACCATGGAAGATGGTTATGATGTACTAAAATATTTAAAAAACGAGGCAAATGTATTACCGAACTATATTTTCCTTGATCAGCGAATGCCTAAGATGAGTGGAAAAAAATGCCTGTTGGAAATCCGGGCAGATGAGCGTTTAAAAAATATCCCGGTAATTATCTATACAACTTCTGATGATATTGAGGACTCTCAGAACCTTGCCCAGCTGGGAGCAACTCATTTTGTTACTAAACCCACCAATCCTGAAGAGATCTATTACCTTATTTCAATGGTGCTGACTGAAAAATGGTTATAACAACCAGGCACTCTGTATTGTAATTGGATATTTATTTTCAATTGATTTCAAATGGCATGATTGTATATTATATGGTACTATTAATATGAAGTTATTTATCAAAAATATGAAAGGGCAGGACTGCAAAAAATGGCTTGCAGCTCTACTTCTTGAATTGGGGATAGTCCATGATGACGAGATCCGTTTGGGAGAGATTGCGCTCCCCGCTATGATTCCTCAGCCTCAGTTTATGCAACTTAAGAGCAGGCTTGAAGAAAACGGAATGATTATAATTTATGAAAGAAAGCAAATACTGACCGAACAGGTCAAATACCTTGTACATGAAATGCTTTCAGGTGATAATAAACCTGAGGAGAATTATTCGCATTATATCAGTAAGCGGCTTTTTCTGAATTACACGTATCTGGCCAACGTATTTTCCGAAACGGAAGGAATCACCATCGAGCACTACATCATTGATAAAAAAATTGAAAAAGTCAAGCAACTCCTCTTGTACAGCGACCATAGCATTAGCCAGATAGCTGATATTGCTCATTACAGCAGCATTGGCCATCTTTCAAATCAATTTAGGAAAGTCACAGGTGTTACTCCATCCGAGTTTAAAAAGCAACTGCAAAAAAATTAGATCTTAAGGACCCTCATCACGGGTACGGTACCCAAAAATCATGTAAACATTACTATGAACTGTGTAATTGCGCCCGGTATTATGGTTATATTTTTGAAGCTTATAATTTAATGAAACCATATTATGAGTGAAACCACCTTTTTGAGCAGGCAGGAAAAAAAAATTTTGATTAGTTTATCCTCCGGAAATCTATATAAAGAAATTGCAGCGGACCACAATATTTCGATTAATACTGTAAAAAAACACCTGAAAAATATTTACCGTAAACTGAGTGTAAGTAAGCGAACGCAGGCGATTGAAAGGTACCTGGAAAATCCCGCTATGTACAATAGTCCGGAAAACAGGGACCTTATGACTGCATGATATTTAAATACAAATAAAACCTATCGATTTAAGAAAAATATGCAAAACGCTTGTAAAATAGCAGAAACTGGTTTGGTTGGTATGCTCTACGATATGAACAACCCTCTGGCAAACATAAAATTGTGTGTGGAATTGCTCCAATCAGCTGATGATGAGAATAAAGAGGTTTATTATAGCATCATCAACAAAAACGTTGAAAGCCTTCGTAATGCCCTCAAACAAATTTCAAATTCATTTGTCAATGAAGGATTTGCACTACACCTTTCAGTGCCCGAATTTTGATGCTGGTTGAATAGTCACGAAATGAAAGCAATAATTTATAGCTATGCTTTTAGTGAATGAATTCATTTTAATTTTCACCGCTCTGCGAATCCCTGAACTTTTTCCATCGGTTGTAGCTTCATAACTCAAGCTTGCACTTTTTCTACCTGGACTTTCTTCAAATTAAGGCGAATGATTTCAATACAGCCTAAGGTGCTGGCGGAAAATTCTGTGCACAAACAAAGGCAAATCTTGTTATGCTTAAGTAACATCACAGTTTAATTATCTGCAAAAAGGAAGATCATACTTGATCTGTGAAACTTATAAATATGACTATGAATTATGTAACCCAATTTAAGCAAGCGTAATTAACTTTATTTCCTTAATTCTCCATCATGCAGAAAATGAACAATATTACCATTCGCCCACTCACCAAAAAAATGAAAGAATTATTAATGGATTGCCATGAAAGGGAAATATTACATCAGGCACCATACAGCATATATTATACTCAAACTGCAAAGGGACTCGTTACCAGGGGGCTATTTTATGTAAAGCAATATCTTGCAAGTGATAAACCATACATGGGTTTTTATATAACGCAATTGGGCATTGATTATTTAGAGCAGCTGGATTAATTTAAAGTCATTGCTAAAATTATTATTAGCTCCTCATCATGATCAAGATTTACTGTTGATGTTAATTCTTCCAAAAAACGCATTTCCCTTACAGGCTTTATTGCACAAAGATTAAATAGTTCAGCGTATAAGCGTTACAGTACTTTCCGCTCCTTGCTGAGTTATTTTGTCTTCTATCAATTTAAACCCCTGCAGCCCGAAATACAGTTACAGTTCAATGCCCCGATCGTCGGTGATACTACAGGCTCATGCTCCATTCGAAACAGCTAAGATGCAATGCAGGTCCGGCGAAATTGGACTAAACGAATTTGGGCCATCACATCATGATATTACACAGTGATTTTTTGATAAGTTATTTCACTAAACGGAGGGGTTTCATGGCATGCACTTTGCCCCGCAATAACTATTCAAATATTTTAAAATCAAACCCCTTATATGAAAAAGATAATCGCCATTTCGCTACTGGCCTTTGGCTTAAATAACAACGTGCAGGCGCAGGTTGATTCAAACAGAAACATGGATACAAGCCGTATGGGCAGTAAGCAAAATAAAATGGACAGGAATCATGCGCAGGATAGCAACAATTCAAAAAGAAAAATGCCACCAAAGATGACGATGACCGATAGTACGGTGACTCCTCAGAAAATGAGTCCAGGAATGAAAGGAAAGTCGCCCAGTCCAAAAGGCCGGTAATTAAAACGTATGAATTAAGGATTAGGAATTAATTGCTGGTTGTGATCGAATATGTTCTATTGCATCCTGCTGTTAAATCTTAATTCTTAATTTTTCATCTCCTCTCCTTTCAATAGTGATACAATTGCAAAGTGCCGGTCCTTCCTGCTTATTCTTCCTAATTGCAATTGCTCAGTTTGTCAATACATGAACAAGCCGCCTGGCCCAATGGTAATTTATTCCTGCCGTTTGTACAATTCCTGCTACTTTTTTCTGTGATTAAACCAACCTTGTGTGCAGATTTACCATTTCAGATTAAAATTTCGTCATGAAAAAATTAACCGCTTCTATAGCTACGATGCTATTTACCCTTTTCATTTACGCACAAAATAAGCCAGGTAAGATCACGGGAACCATTTTAAACGGCGAGCTAAAACCCATCCCGGCTGTAACGGTTTCGTTGATCGCACAGACAGACAGCAGGCTTGTGAAAGTGAGCCTGACAGATAAATCCGGCCTATTCTTATTTGAAAATATTTCAGAAGGAAAATACATTCTTACAATAACCGCAACAGGCTATGAAAAGAAATCAACTGAACCCTTTGAAATCACCTCTGAAAAACCATCTGTTGAAATTCCTGCTATACAATTATCTGTTCAGACAAAATCGCTCACAGGCGTCACTGTTACTGCCACGAAACCTTTCATCGAACAAAAGTTAGACCGGATGATTGTAAATGTTGATGCATCCCCTTCAAATGCAGGGGCTACTGCATTGGAAGTGTTGGAAAAATCGCCTGGGGTTAGTGTTGACAATGATGGTAATATTAGCCTGAAAGGTAAACAAGGCGTGATCATCATGATGGATGGCAAACCTACTTATCTTTCAGGTGCTGATCTTGCCAATGTACTTCGAAATCTGCCGGCATCTGCACTTGACCAGATCGAGATCATGACAAATCCCTCAGCAAAATATGATGCTGCAGGTAATTCCGGAATCATCAATATCAAGACTAAGAAGAGTAAATCAAAAGGATCGAATGGCAGTATTTCAGTTGGGAATACCAGTTCTCTTTTCAGGGCTAACGGCAAGGAAGAGCTGCTTTGGAAACCTACTGTTACCGTGAACTATAATTACAAAAAAAATAAAGTAAACTTATTTGGAAATTTTGTTTACAATTACAGGGAAGGACGAGGAGCATTGGATATTGTTAGCAGGTATTACCGCGATGGAAAACAGATTGACAGCCTCAGTAACATCAAAACACTTTTCAATTTCCGGAACAACAACTACACTTTAAAGCTCGGAATGGATTACACACCCAATAAAAAAACCACTTATGGAGTTGTGTTGAATGGCTTTTTATTTGCCGGACGCCCCCGGCCCACCACATTTACTACTTTCACAGACCTCCAGGGAAATGCATTTTCAAAATTGAATTCTGTTACGACAAACAAATTAAGTTTTAATAATGTAAGCGGTAACTTTAACTACAAGCATACATTCGACAGTACCGGCAAGGAAATTACCCTTGATCTTGATTATGCCCGGTATGATAACAGCTCAAAACAATTGTTAAGTACGGGTTTTTTTAATGGCAGCGATGTTCAAACGGCGGATTCTATGTTCTTACGTGGGCACCTGCCGTCCATCATTGAAATATATTCGTTGAAATCTGATTATGCAAAACCCTTTAAGAACGGGTTGAAAATAGAAGCGGGGATAAAATCAAGTTATGTGAAATCAGACAACCTCGTGGAATATGAGCGCAATTTTGGTTCAAACTGGATCCCGGACTCCCGAAACAACCATTTTCTCTACAAAGAGAATATCAATGCCGCTTACCTGAATGCAAGCAAAAAATTTAAAAAGTTGGATATACAAACAGGCTTAAGGCTGGAAAATACGAATACCAAGGGTGTGCAATCTACAGATAACTCTGTTGTAAAAAGAAGTTATGTGAGCCTGTTCCCATCCGTATTTCTAAGCTATACGATCAATCCAAAGAATTCACTCACCGTATCAGCCAGCAGGAGATTACAGCGACCAAACTACCAGGACCTGAATCCATTTACATTTTTCCTGGATTCTTTGTCATATCGCCAGGGCAATCCATACCTTACTCCACAGTTTTCCTATAACTATGAACTAACGCATAGCTTTAGTGGCAAATTAAACAGTACATTAAATTACACCAAAACAACAGACGTTATTTCCAATATCATCCTGCGGAAAAGAGGTTCAAATAATGAGATCATTGGTTTCCTCACATCTGATAATATTGCCAGCTACACAAATATGGGGCTTGCAATGAGTGCACCACTAAAAGTTAATAAATGGTGGAATGTGAATTTGTATGGTAATGTTTACAGGAATCATTATAAAGGAACTTATATCTCAAATGAAACATCAACACCTGAGGTTGTTGATCTGGATCTTTCATTTACTTCATTTACGGTTAACATAAATAATAATTTTACTATTGGCAAAGGATGGAGTGCGGAAATAAGCGGCTGGTACCGGTACAAAACAATCGAACAGTTATCATTGGCCTATCCAATGGCTCAAATGAATTTTGGATTAGCAAAAAATAATTTATTAAAGGGAAGGGGCAGCCTTCGGCTCACGGCACGTGATCCTTTTAACTGGCAAAAGTATAAGGCACTCACAAAATATGGGACTGTAGATATTTCGATTACAAACCGCTGGGACAACAGGCAATACGGCATAAACTTCACATACAGGTTTGGCACACAGCAACAGCAACAACGGCGCAGGGCTTCTGCAACAGCGGAGGAGCAGAGCAGAGTTGGAGCTGCGGGGAATTAGTGTTTGGGAAAGCTGTGAGTTATGAGCTATGAGTTATGAGCTATGAGCTGTGAGGAGGTTCTATAAATTTGGTTCGTTTGAAAATTCACGAATGAGAAATTGAATGTACGGCCGCAGCTAACAGCTTGCCCTCATTTCGATCAGCAGCTTTTGGAAACCCATTTTTTCATAGGCAGCAATTGCTGAAAGATTATCAAAGTAAACTTCAAGCCGAAGTTCTGTTATACCTTTTGATACAACCCATTCTTTTAAAGCTGTGATGATCTTTGCATTTAAACCCTGCCCTCTAAATTCCGGGTGAACAAACATAAAACCCAGGTATGCATGCCCGTTATGTTGTAGGTAAGGTTTGGATTTTTCTATCCTTGCATAGCCACATGCAACTATCTTTGAATCAATCTCCGCAACCAAAATTTCTACATGATCAGCCAGGATCATTTCCCTGATATCATAGTAATGTATGGTCCCCGCTGCCAGTGTTGGATCAAATGGCCGCTCTGTGGTAATAACAGCCTGCTCAAACGCCAATAGTGTTGGAATATCGTTTAATGTTGCTTTCCTTGTTTGCATCGTGGTTGTTTACATGTTTTTTATTAAATGCTGCACGGTTCCTTTGGCATGCCCCGGAACGAAAGCAATATGAAAGAAATTGTAATTTCTTTTACAAAAGTAAAATCATTTTGCATCTGGTTATGCTTGGATCTTACTTAATAAATAAATGATCAAATAACGCTTCATTCTCAACAGGAAGAACTGCTTCGGTTTGTGTAAAAGCTTGCTTTAGTTCTCGCAACAAAGAAAATATAAATGATTGCATTGTATTTTGTTTACTTGTTGAATATCAATTTTAAAAACGAATCAGTGAAATTGAGCCGACAAGCGCCGTAAGTCCGGGTGCGCAAAATTTCGTCGTGGGTTTTCCTGTTCCGCTTTGAGCATCTGCTGACTTCAACAGCAAAAACAGCAATCCTGCCAGAATTAAGTATAGGATTATTCTTATCTTTTTCATATTTGATGAATTTGTTTTTAACCTCAGCCACATCTCTAAGAAAAGGGCACATTCGAAGGCTCAGTTCAATCCGACATGTTGCTAAGTTCTTCGTTTTTTAAAATTGTTTATAATTATTTTTATAACACAAAACTATTGTTAGGAATTAGCCTCTATCAAGTAATTATATCAATGCTGCCTGCTTTTATACCAACTGTAAGTTTTCTCGGCATTCGAGGAAAATGGAGCCTAAAACAGAGATTTGTTTATTTTGTATAAGGATTTACCGGTTTGGTATAAATGGGGCGTAAAGCTTTGTTCACTTAACTAGATTTGTTCTATGGCCGTCAATCATAACAACATAGCACCTTTTAATAATCCCCTGATTAGGTTTGTCTCTGAAAAAAAATTCAGGTGGTTGCGGCATTTGCTATTTATTGTTGTAGGGCTTATTCTTGCTTTCAAAGGCGATTTTGGCGTACCAAATGATCCCCGATCAGCCGAGCTGCTGAATGCAATTATTTTAAATGATACCATAACTTTTTTTTGTATCATGGGCATCATATATTGCCTCATCCTTTTTCTTATACCACGTTTGCTATTTCGGTCAAAAATTTTCTTGTTTGCACTTTCTTTTCTTGCCGCTTTGGTATTCATCTATTTGATTGTTTGGTGGCTTGAAAATAACCTGATAGAACCTTTGCTACCCCCTAATAATCCGATTCAACGGATTGACCTGTCGTTTGTTGCTTTTATACAAATCGCCACAATCAGCAGCGTATTGCTTGGTTCTGTGGTAGGAATGGCCATATTTAAAAAATGGTTGACTGACATGAAGCGCATGAATGAACTTCAGCAGGTAAACCTAAAAACAGAACTCGAACAATTAAAAAGCCAGGTGAACCCGCATTTTCTTTTTAATACATTGAATAATTTGTTTGTGCTTATGAAAACTGATACTGAAAAAGCATCCCAGGTTTTATTGGGGCTGTCAGATCTATTAAGATACCAGTTGTATGATAGCACGAAAGAGACCATCTCCCTATCTAAAGACATTGCTTTTATCCAAAACCTGCTTGCACTAGAGAAGATCAGGAAAAATGATTTTACTTTCAGCATTCATAGTTCGGGGAATATTGAGGGCCAAATGATGCCCCCATTCCTTTTTATTCCTTTTGTGGAAAATGCGATCAAGCATGGTGCATCCACTGTTGGGCAATCGTATCTCAATTTAGATTTCGGCATTGCTGATAATAAATTATATTTTATTGCAGAAAACAATAAGCCTCCTGTAAAAAATAATACAATTGGTGGCCTCGGCCTTAGTAATATCCGAAGAAGGCTTGAACTACTTTACCCTGGAAAACATACACTGAAAATAATAGACAATCCTGATAAATATTCTGTACACTTAATTTTACCATTATGAACTGTATCGTTGTAGATGATGAACCTTTGGCCCGCCAGGGAATGGAAATGAATATTGCAAACGTAACTGGCATGCAACTGCTGGGTTCATTCAGCAACGCATTGGCCGCAAGTGATTTCCTCCGAAAGAATGATGTGGACATTATGTTTCTTGATATCAATATGCCCGAACTTAGCGGACTGGATTTTTTGAAATCACTGCGAGATGCCCCATTGGTAATTTTTACAACTGCATATCCCCAATATGCACTTGAAAGTTATGAACTGGATGCGATTGATTACCTTGTAAAACCGATTCGCATTGAACGTTTTTTAAAAGCGGTGAATAAAGCAGAAAACCACCTGCGCCTCCTTAAGCAGGATCTTGGCAATAGCCAGGTGGAAAAGATTGAGGAAGATTTCGTTTATATAAAAGCAGACAGGAAATATTTTAAAATATATTTTAAAGATATACTTTACATAGAAGGCCTGAAAGATTATGTGATTATTTATACAAAGGATAATAAGATCATTACATCTATGAACGTGAAGACAATTGCTGCGCAATTACCGGCTTCTCTTTTTGCAAGAGTAAGTAAATCTTATATCGTGAACACGCTACACATAAGTTCATTCGACACTGAGATCATCTATATACATAGCATCGAGATCCCGTTGGGACAAATGTATAAAGATGATTTTTTGAAACAGTATATTGATGGGAAGATAGTGCGGAGATAAAATTTTGTAAGGATCGGTCATCAATATTTCAGTATTTTCATCGTTATATTTCCGGCCTGGAAAATATAAACTCCTGAACCAGGACGATCAAAATTAAAATCATTAAGCTCTCTTGTTAGGCTTCCCTTCTGAACTATTCTCCCCAATGCATCAACAATGCGATAGTTCATTCCTATTGAAGCAGTGGGTAATTTTACCGTAAAAAACCCCCTTGTCGGATTCGGATATATCATGATCGTTGGGCTGGGAATAATTGGATTGAGATCGATCATTATTTGTTTCGATTGTTGATTCATTCCCAACACATCACAGTTTGTACCGGTAAGCGTTACTGTATAAACAGCATCTGAAGTATATGTATGAACCGCGTTGGTATCAGCAGACATATTCCCATCACCAAAATTCCATAGATAACTTTCTGCATTGGCGGAGATATTTGTAAAAATAAATTCCCGGGTCTGGTTACCTGGCAGGTATGTAAAATCAACATGCGGTTCTGTTTCAGTAAAATCCCAGGAAGCAAAATGATCAAATACCAGGTCTTTGACAGCCTGCCTGATTATTGCAGCATCTGTTACACTGAGCCCTGCAGTGTATGTTGCAGGTACAGGATCTTTTTTAAACATCATCGTATAAAAACAACATGCGGCAAGATAAGAACCAGCTGCGGAAGGATGACTTCCATCAGGCCAGTAAAGCTCAATGGAGGGATAATGTTGCCTGATGTATCTCCACACAACAGCAACAGGCGACAGCTCTGCATGATTTTGAATTGCCATCTCCATATAGCGCATTGTAAGCAAACTATCCATCCCAATGTAAGTACATACCGGCGGCCATGCAGCACAGTTAGTTGCATCACCGTTCTTTCTGCCCCAGGTCATATAAAACATCGTTCTTCCGCAGGGATTGTACTTTGCATTCATAGAACACAAACTGTCGGCGGGAAATGTATCATAGGTTTCGAAGGAGGGCAACTGGCTTTGGTCCTGCAACACTACATAATCCCAGTTTCCATTCATGATCCTGCCTGTAGAAAAGCTACTGGCAAGATGCATTTGTAAAGTAAAACCGCCGGGTACATAGCTCTGAAATGTCAAGGCATCTCCCCTGCTTTCCGCAATATTCGATACAAGTTGCGGAAGGTTATTTACGCCAGTGTAGCTATTGCCAAGAAATAAAACATTCCTCACAATTTGTGCCTGAAGCAAAAATGGCAGGCACATAAACAAGTAAATCAATTGCTTCTTAAGCATGCATATAAAAATTAAAGTAGCTAAGTTAATGTTTGTAATTAAAACTTTCGGGTTTCGTGCTTGCGTACGCGTGGGCATTATGCATAGAATGGAATTACACTACACCCGTTTAGACTTCAGTTATAGGTAGACAAATTTCGCAGAAACTAACAAGCGAGATCTAACGCCGGCATTGTAAGCTACATGAAAAAAGGCCCCTCAAAGGAGCCTTGGTTTTGCACGGATATTCTGGTTATCAAAAGAAGTATTTCACACCCATTTCCAACCCGGCATTGATGTCATGCGAGGTTTTTCTACCCGGCGTATACCCGTGATAACTTTTGTTTTCTGTATTGGTGAAACTTCCATCGATGCGTACCCCGGCATCAACCACCATATTGCCTGTTAAACGCATTCTTACCCCGGTTCCAACCATTGCACCCAATGTTACATTCTTATACTGGGATTTTGAGTTTCCGTTCAAGGCAGGATTGGATGCTTCTGAAATCCGTGACTTCAACAAAAACCCTACCTGCGGACCAGCCTTTGCAGTAAACATAAATTTTCGGTACGGGTTTGAATTGTAAGTAAACACAACCGGTACCTTCAGGTAATTAAACTTCTGCGTGAAATGAGTTGTGTTATCCGAGTAAGTTTGTTTGATCATGCTGTACATTATCTCTGTACCCAGCCCCAGGTTCTTTGTAAAGTTGTATCCTGCACTCAAACCAAATGAACTACCCAGTTTTGATTTATAGTCAGCACCCGGTTGGTTTGCATCTGTTTCATTGAACATGATGTTGACTTGTGCTACGCCCTGGGCACCAACATAGATTCCTTTCTGTGCTTTTGCGCTTGTAATAACCATTAATGAAGCTACTACTGCGATCGTTGATAATAAAATTGACTTTTTCATGCTTTTACTTTTAGTTTTTGAAATAATTTGTTTTAAAATTGATTCTGTTTTATTAGCGGCATTCTTATTTTCCACCGTTATGAAAATTGATTTGTTTGACCTTATACTTTCAATGCGCATTGATTTCCGATCAGGACACAAAAGTAGATTTGCTGGCGGGCTGTTTTGATTGATTTATACAAACAGGGTTATATTTTATATCAATTGCCGGAAACGAAGGTTTTATTCTCAATTCTATTATTGGAAATGGTACAAGATTATAAACAACTGTTTGGTAGTTGATAATAGTGGTTTGGTAGAATTGGCTTGTTGAGGTGCAGGCAGATGGCTGCGAGGCGTGGGTGGTGAGTAAGGAATTCTTAGCCCGCCGCAACGGAAATATTCCTATGGTTAAACTATACCACATGCTGTGACAGGGATCCTGTAGCTCAGATTTACCAGAATGTATAATTAAATAAAATGGCTTGCTTAAATTCTTTGTCGTCAATATTGCTATAGCTGCTCTTGTTAACCAAAAGCCCATTACTCATATAAAAATATTCCTGTCGTTTGGGATTGAATTGAGGAATTAATTCAGGTGTATCAGAAGAGGTCCTGATTGATCTCTTTTTGATCCTACCAAATTTATCGTAACTGTTATCAAATTTCATTTTCCAACCACCTTGCCTGGTTCCATCGGGAGAATAGCAATTAATAACAATAGCCTTATCAAATCTATGTCCATCGCAGGAAGAAATTACTTCCTCTGATAAAATGCCATCTTTATAATATTTTTCAGTAAATCCGAATGGATCAAATGTAAAACTTACTTCCATTACAGGTTTGCCCAGGGCGTTTACATAAGTTTTTTTTAGCAGCCGGTTCTGTGCCGTATCAAATTCAAGTTTAACTTCCTGGCTGTCCACAACTTTAGTTTTTATTTCCTTTTTATTGGCGCTGTCTGTGCTAACATAATTATAAAACACTTCTTTTATAAAATGTTTGCTGCTGTCATATTGAAGTTTTCTCTTGCTCACATATTTTTTTCCTGTTGAGTCAAAGAGGATGCTTTCTATCAACAAACCATCATGATCGAAATAATCAATACTGCCCCAATTAGATTTATCATGATCGTAGAACAGCGTCCGGGATTTTACATTGTTTTGTTTATACAAAAGAGCGGGCTGGTAAGTATCATAGCTTTGGGGAAAGGCTTTGGCCGCACAAGCTACAAGGATAGCCAGTAAAAGCGTTGATCTCATAGTGCAGAAAATTTTGAATTTAATCCTGGGATTAAATATATGCAATGCACCGGATACTTTATAACAGCAGCCGGTTAAAAATTAAGCAGCTACCCGGCTTCCGAACGCACTAACTTTATGTACAATGCTTAAAACCGATAAAACCACAAAGATTTTCCTATTTACTGCTATCGCGGTTTATATAGCTGTTTTTATTATTGGTATAGGTGATGGAACTTTGAAATATATTTCCATCATTAATGCAATTACGTCTGGCTCTGTACCTTTATATTGGGTAAATAAACAATTACGTATTACCCAGCATATTTTTGAATTAAGGGAAGCAATCGTTCTAAGTGCAGAAACATTATTTACTACCACTGCCGTTTATACGATCTTCTCAAACCCAACAAATTCTTTTCTTCATGTGCTTCAATACCTAATTTATGGAATGCATTTCATTGTCCTGCTGTTATTCGCTATTTACCTATTGACCTGCAAAATAAACCGGCTCATTTAAAGATATTAGCCTCTGGCCTCCCGTTTTGGATCCCTGATTCATTTTTATTTCAGCTGCCATTTTTTATTTCAATTCCCTTCCGGAAAATGCTATGGCTGCACAATGATTCACTCCCGCTTTCCCTATGGCCGTTCTCTCCTATTCACGATTCCCGATTCACGATTGCAACCCAATTTCAATATCTTGTAACGTAAACCACTGCCAACGATGAAGTTTTTGAAAAATCTTTATATACAAGTGCTGATTGCCATTGTGATTGGAACATTGCTTGGTTATTATTATCCTTCATTTGCTACCAGTTTAAAACCATTGGGTGATGCATTTATCAAGCTGATCAAAATGATGATCGCACCCATAATCTTTTGCACTATTGTAACCGGGATTGCGAGCATGCAAGACACAAAAAAAGTGGGCCGGGTAGGTTTGAAGGCAATTGTTTATTTTGAAATTGTTACGACCATCTCACTGATCATCGGGCTGCTTGTTATAAATCTTGTAAAACCCGGAGCAGGTATGCATATTGATCCTGCAACACTGGATGCAGGATCCGTGGAAGGTTATGTTACACAAAGCAAGAGTCACGGTGTGGTTGACTTTATTTTAAACATCATTCCCGATAATATTATAAATGCCTTATCCAACAGCAGTTTGTTACAGGTGTTGTTTTTTTCGGTGCTGCTTGGGTTTGCATTATCAAAAATGGGAGAAAGATCGGTGCCGATGTTGAAAGGGATTCAATCATTTGAAGAAGCATTGTTTACGATCATAAAATGGGTAATGAAACTTGCGCCCATCGGCGCATTGGGAGCTATGGCATTTACCATCGGTAAGTTTGGACTGGGTTCATTAAAGCCATTGGCCAACCTGATGCTTTCGTTTTATATCACCTGTATTGTATTTATTGTAGTCATACTCGGAGGGATCTTAAAAATGGCCGGGTTTAATTTATTTCGTTTATTAAATTATATCAAAGAAGAATTGCTCTTGGTATTGGGCACATCTTCTTCTGAAGCAGCATTGCCAAGCCTTATGAATAAATTAAAAAAGCTTGGAGTTTCAGAGCCTGTTGTAGGCCTTGTTGTACCAACAGGATATTCATTCAATCTTGACGGAACATCTATTTACCTAACCATGGCGGCAGTTTTTTTGGCCCAGGCGACAGATACGCCACTTGATATTTCACATCAAATTACATTGTTGCTCGTGTTGTTGCTTACTTCAAAAGGTGCAGCGGGCGTAACCGGGAGCGGGTTCATAACGCTTGCGGCTACCCTGCCAACGGTCGGACATATTCCTGTAACAGCAATCGCACTCATCCTTGGTATCGACAGGTTCATGAGTGAAGGCCGTGCAATAACAAATATTATTGGTAATGCAACAGCAACCATAGTAATTGGAAAATGGGAAAAGGAGGTTGATATGGGAAAGGCGAAAACGCTTATTGGTTAACACCGGATGATATGTTCTATAATGTTAACTTCATCCAACTCTTATATTCCGGTTCCCGCCTTATGCTTCGCTGAATAGGAACGCATTAGCTTTTTGGAGCACGCCTTTTTTTCTTCGCCGAATTTTTTTTGATCGTACCATCCGTCATGATCCAGTCTCCGTCATTGAGCACAACTGTTTTTCCTTCGTTCGTTTTTATTGTACCGTCCTGCATTACCACCGTGCCGTTCTTCAGTGTGATATCTTTCTCTATGGCTTTCGACATGCCGTCTTTCATTTGCATCATTTGTCCGTCTTTCCTCATCAGTCCATCAGTTTTGGTGGGTGATAATTTAATATCATCTTTTTCTGTCATTTTTGTTTGCGCATTTAACGAAATGCTGAATAAAAGACTGAATGCAACAATTAAAAAACGTTTCATATTTATGAGTTTTAAGCTGAGTAACACTATTATGTGCAGCTCAAAACTTGCAAAACACAAGCCAAGAAACACTGTGAGAGGCGTAAGTTTTAAGATCTGAGATTTAAGATTATCCCTGGCGCCTACCCGAGACCTCAATTAGCATCTCAGATCAAAATCGTGAACAGAGCAACTTATCCATCGAAAACCTCCCACTTCCTTTCATAACAATTGACAACGCTATGGCTACAAACAACAGGTCGAACTCGTACCCTTCCCCCTGGTGATTTCCAAACCAATTCATAAAAAATCCATTGGGAAGATGATCCACGAAGAAAGCACCAGTAATCACCGCAATCATCAATGCTGCATTTATTCTGCCAGCCATACCAAGTATCAGCATAACGGCGCCGATTGTTTCAATCAATATTACAAAACCACCCAAAGCCGCCGGTAACCCAACCGTATTTGTAAAATAATGGATGGTATTTGCCCAGCCAAATCCTTCAAACCATCCGAAGGATTTTTGCAGGCCGTGCCCAAGCATAACAATACCAAGCGTAATTCGCATTATCGTGAGATGCGATTCATTTCCTGTTGAAAATATTTTCTTCCACATAAATTTATTTTTTAATTGCCGTAAAAGAATTGTTCATGAATGATCTTGCCGTCTTTCCATTGTTGTTTGGAAACCTGTGTATAATTACGCATGCCCCATTCTTTATGTGTGTAATCATATTTCCATTCTACAAAGGAGACATTGTCGCCGGCAGCCATGTTTAAAACAGCAGCCCCACGGAATTCTGTTATGTTTTCCAGGAATATTTGTTCCCGCATGCGGTTGGCTTCTTTGCCAATGGTTGCAGTATTACTATTTTCCTGCATGGCAACATCATCATGATAATATTTTTCAAAAGCCTCCAGCATTTTACCATCCAGTACCAGTTGATTGAGGTCAGTCAACTTTTCAGTTAAGTTGTTCATCGTTTTTAATTTTGTTTGATTAATAATTTTTATGAAACACAAAACTACGGCCATGGCATAGTGCTCTCCAATGATGTAGGTTAAGAAAAAACGTTGATCTATGATAAGATTTAAATGCAGTAACAACTGACCTGTCAATAACAACAGCAGCAATGCGATAAGCTTGATTTGGATATTATTTTTTTCCCGCACGGAGTTTACGTATCCGGCTCAACGATTCAGGCGTGATGCCGAGATAGGATGCAAGCTGGTGCTGGGGAAGACGTTGTTCGAGTTGGGGATATTTGCCAATGAAATTTGTATATCGGTCTTCTGCTCTTTCACCCAGGGAGGTGGATATCCTTTTTTGGAGAGAGATAAATGCAGCCTGTACCAGGATGCGAAAAAAACGTTCAAACTTTGGTACTTCTTTATATAATTTGTCCAGCGAATCTTTATCAAGTTGCAACAACTCACAATCTTCCAGTGCTTCAATATTATACACAGATTCATCAGCGGTGAGAAAACTGTGAAGGTCACCAACCCACCAGTCTTCAATCGAAAACTGGAGCACATGCTCCTGTCCTTTTTCGTTTACAGAATAAGTACGAAGGCAGCCCTTATTAACAAATGATTCGTATCTACAAACGTCGCCCGCCTGCAACAGAAATTGTTTGCGTTTCAGTTTACGGCGCTTTAATAAAGATGTAAAAAGCTCAAACTCCTGGTCTGTAAGAGAGATATAGCGGTTAATATTTGCTTTGATGAGTTCGTACATCAGGAAACAATTAAGATTAAAATGACTTGTACCTGCAATCTTACAACTTTAATTTTTATTCATGCGTACCCGCATGATCTGTAGAAATTATAAAACAAACAGGCCTTTGAATCACTCATCCTATCCAGATGGAACCTTCCATATAAGTACGTGCATTGCCGGAAATTAAAACACGTTCGCCCTTATCGACACAATAGAATCTCCCGATGCGGCTGGACAATTGTACTGCAGTCATTTTCTTTTTTCCCAAACGTTCGCTCCAATATGGTATTAGAGAACAATGGGCTGAACCCGTTGCCGGATCCTCAAATATGGATGCCTGGGGCGTAAAAAATCTTGAGACAAAATCACAATCATTTCCTTTTGCCGTTACGATCACCCCACCGGGATCCATGTTGATCTCATCAAAATATTGCCTGTTTATTTTTATATCGCGGATGTCCTGCTCATTTTCATAAACCAATACAAGGTCCCGCGAAACTAAAACTTCTACAGGTTGCCTGTCCAGTGAAAGCCTTATATTTTCTGGCAATACTGAAGGCCTGGGTTTTCTTGACGGGAAGTCAAGCTGGTAAAACCCATGCTCGATTGTAACCATGAGTTCACCGCTTCTTGATTGAAAAATCATGGAATCCTTGTTATAGCCCAGGGCTGATTTTAAAACATGTGCGGTTGCTATCGTTGCATGCCCGCAAAGATCCATTTCAAATTCCGGCGTGAACCATCTCAGGTGAAAACCATTTTCATTCGGTATGAAGAAAGCTGTTTCTGCAACGGCATTCTCTAAAGCAATTCTCAAGAGGATTTCATCCGGAAGCCAGTTGTTGAGTGGAACAACACAAGCGGAGTTTCCGCCAAATATCGTATCGGTAAATGCATCTACCTGGTAAATTGATAATTTCATTTTTTTAAATATATTCGTAAACGTTCGATACAAATTTAACATCAACTGAATGCCAGTTGCAAATTCTGCGGCAAATTTTAATCATGATATGGTGAAAGACAAAATAAAAATAATAGGCATTTCCGGAAGTCTGCGCTCTTCATCATCAGCAAACGCGATGTTGCATGTAGTTAAAGACTTGTTTCCAGTTCATGTGGAGTTTACTATCTACAAAGGCCTTGCCTCCATTCCTGCTTTTGATGACAGTGATGAAATACCTCCTGCAGTAGCGGAATTCCTAAAGTTGATCACTGAAGCTGACGGCGTTTTCTTTTGCATACCAGAGTATGCCTTCGGCGTTCCTGGAGCACTAAAAAATGCGCTTGACTGGACGGTATCCTCCACTGCTTTTTCTGATAAACCTGTTGCCTTGATCACCGCAGCGTCCCAGGGAGAAAAGGCACACGCAGCATTATTACTTACCCTATCCGCCATAGGCACAAAAATAGAAGATGCTGCCCGGCTCGTTATTTCTTTTATACGAACAAAACTGGATGAGAATGGAAAAGTTAAGGATCCTGTTACAATGGACGCTGTTACAAAAGTTGTACAAGCTTTTTTGCAGTCCATAGAGCCTGGGTAGGCCCCGGATCTCAACAAGCAATCAGCTAGTCATTAGCGTTTCGAAAATTTCTGCACACTATTTACAAACCGCTGGGTTTGCAACCACCTACGAGGATCTCGATTGCCGATTCCCGATTGCCAATTCCCGATTCCCGATTGCCGATTCCCGATTCCCGATTCCCGATTCCCGACTCCTCCCCCTTCCCCGAAAACATATGCACATACCCTTTTTCCTCCTTGTTCTTTGAAATTAATGCTGTAATTTAAGGGAGTGCTTATGACTGATCCCGGCAGGTAATTGTTCATCGAATTTTTAAAACGCAAATTTTATGAAACCAGTAAATTCCCCCCATATCAATCCCAAAAAGAAAACCATTGAATTTCATATTCATAACGATTGCGCACAGCAGATTTCACTGGCTGGCAGTTTTAATCATTGGGCGCAGGACGTACTGTTGATGAAGCAATGCAAAGATGGTTTATGGAAAATTGAAATCCCCATTCTCCCTGCGGGACGTTATCACTATAAATTTTTTCTTGATGATAAAATGTGGATGGAAGATATCGACAATCCATACCGTGAACCCGATGGCGTTAGTGGCTTCAACAGTGTGCTGTTGATCGAAAACAGGGTTTGATTGTTAATTAAAAATGGCCTGTATTTTAATTGCTGATACAGCAATCAAAAGTGGCCGCGGCTAAAGCGTCCATTAATTGCACCTGCATTTACAGTACAATAATAATATTTACTCAGGATATTATTTTCAAACAAGCTGGCAATATAGATCATCGTCCCCCATTGTTTTCCGCATCTGCCCGGGGAAATTTTTCTGACTTAAATTATAAAAAACGGGGAAATCCCCCTTTACCTTTAAATAAAGATTGATGAATATTGTATTACTAACAAGAAATAGTACATTCAATGAATACATCAACGCTAACATTCAAAACAGGCAGTTTTGCAACAATGATAAACAAAGTACGGATTGGCATTACGGATGACCAGCAACTATTTTTAAAATCGCTCGTAACCCTGGTGAATACTTTTGAAGGTTTTACCACGGTGCTGGACGCTTCAAATGGCAAGGACCTGGTAGAAAAGCTGGCGGCATCACCCCAGTTACCGGATATAATTTTGCTGGATGTAAATATGCCGGTAATGGATGGAATAACTGCTGCAACTGAAATATCAGCTAAGTATCCCGGCATCAAACTGGTAGCCCTATCTTTGAAGGATGATGATATAACGGTGATCAGTATGCTAAAAGCGGGATGTTGTGCCTACCTGGTAAAAGATATACATCCTCATGAGCTTGAAAAAGCATTGAACGAAATTTATACAAAAGGATATTACAATGCAGATGTAACCAATATCAATTACAGGAGGCTGATCCTGCAGGATAAACAAAAAGACAATTTGAAATTAACCGAAAAAGAACTTGCATTTATAAAATTATCATGCAGTGAACTCACTTATAAACAGGTTGCGGCACAAATGTTCCTTGCAGAAAGAACTATTGATGGTTACCGTGAGTCTGTTTTTGAAAAGATGAATGTTCAAAGCAGGGTTGGGATGGTGATGGAGGCGATCAGGAGGGGGATTGTGAGTATATAATCCCCTTATAAAAAGTGAAGTTTGAATTCAGCCTTATAATCCAACTTTTTCACTCCTTCTTTCCAGTAACATTGTATCCCGCCAAATACCGTTCATCTTTCCGATCCGTTCTCTCCTGCCAACAACCCGGAAGCCATATTTTTTATGTAGGCTGATGCTTGCCATATTTTCGGGAAAGATACCTGCCTGCAGTGTCCAGGTATTGTTTGCCTCACTTTCTTCTATTAATTTTTCCAATAATAAATTGCCAAAGCCTTTTCCCCTCGCACTGTCACTTACGTAAACACTTACTTCTGCAACACCGGCGTAGATGCACCTGCCTGAGACGGGGGTAAGTGCGGCCCATCCAAGGATCGTATCAGCTTCCTTCGCAATAATGCGGCTGTGTAGCAGATGATTATTATCCCACTCACTCCACTCAGGGGCAACTAACTGAAAGGTTGCGTTGCCGGTAGCAATGCCTTCTTCATATATTTTTTTTACGATTGGCCAATGCGTTTGATCCAGGGCTTCAAAGATGATCATAGTTTGCAGGTTGTTTTAGCAATAAATATAAAGTGTTTTTTCGGTGGGTAAATTTTCCGAAATATCAAAAGATATAAGCCTGAATGTATATTTCAAAATAGTTCCCGCTCATCAAATGCAATCCAGTACTGCCAGTTTTTGTTTAAGATCGTATCTTTAGCGGGAAATTCTCTGCGACTCATTTTGGTTCCCGGTGGGTAATAGGATAGATTTTCTTTGATCTCTACCTGGTCCTTTTCCGAAATACTGCTCCTGATATAAATTTTAATGCTGCTGTCTTTAAACAAATCAAAACCGTAAAAAAAATTCTTTCCAAGTTGCATAAAATACCGATTGATCTTTCCGGCTTGTTCCGCTGTTAATTTTTTGAATAGCTCAGTGCTGTCGGAATAAAGCATATACCTGTATGAACGATAAGAATCTTTTTCTTTCATATTTGAATGAAGTGACGGAGCATTTTCTAAAATTGCGACAACGAGGCTGTCATAAACAGGAAGTTTATCTATCACCTGTTTATCGAATTTATAAATATGATAAATGGAGATTTTTTCTTTTGGCCCCGGCCCACAGTTGCCTAACAAGAATAGAAGAAATAAGAGAGCGATTGGTTTCACTGTTTTTATATTTAAACGTTTATAAGCCCACGAAATGCCCGGGCAGCATAGTAAGATTCCGCACCATTATGATAAAGAAAGACAGTATTGTATCGACGATCACAAAACAAAGCGCCGCCAAGTTTGCGTATAGGGCCCGGCGTTATGATCCAGCTTGATGTTTTCAAATCGAAAGCTCCAAGTTGTTGCAAATGCCGGTAATGGTCTTCAGTTAAAATTTCTATGCCCATATCAGCAGCCATATTCATCGCACTGTCGGCTGGTTTGTGTTCTTTCCTTGCTTCGAGTGCTTCATCATCGTAACAAACACTTCTGCGTCCTTTGGGGCTTTCTGCCGAACAATCATAAAAAATGTATTCGCCCGTTTTGTTGTCATGCCCAACAACATCCGGTTCACCGCCAGTCGCTTCCATTTCATTGAGCGACCAGAGCTTGCCTGGATTGTTTTCAAGCTTTGCCTGCACTTTCGCCCATTCAATACCTTTGTGAAGATGCATGTTTTTTTCAAAACGAATTTTCAATAGGCTGATAAGGTCTTTGGATTGTGCTGCAGACAATTTTTTTTCAAGGTTATTCTTTTTTTTCATGATGATATTTGTTTGAGCTAATCATTTAATCCCTTGCCTTTTAAAATTGCGGTTATACATTTTTCGATCCGTGCTTCCCGTGTTTTTGCTTGTTTGGGTTCTGAAAAATACAATATATAACCTCTTTGGCGCCCTGGAGTCAATGCATCAAATGCGATTTTCAAGGCAGGTATTTCATCTAACTTCTTCTTAAGCTCGCCAGGCATTTTGTATGCTGCCGTTTTTTTTAATTTTACTTTTAAACCGGCTTTTTCCACTTCAATTGCTTCATAAATATAAGCTTTCAAAATAAGCTTAGCCTTACCGATCTCTTTTACATTTGTGAACCTGGCCTGCCTGGCAGCCTGTACATTTTTTGTTTGTTGAATAAGAATACCATTCGGATCATTCAACAAAACCCCCTTGAAAAAAAGCAATGCACAATATTCCTTGAACCCATGCATCAAAACAATATTTGCATTTTGATAGCTGTAACAAGGATGTCCCCATTTTAATTCTTCTGCCAATCCAAAGTCGAGAATGATCTTCCTCAAAAGTTGAAATGCTGATTGCCATTGTTGGGCTTTGTCAAAATAAAAGTCAACTTTTGGGTTCATACTATTCATTTATTAAATTGACAGGATTCATCTTTCTGCTCGCAGGCCGGAAATACCAGGAGAGGATGGTTAGTAATATTAATAACAGTGGCCCAAAAAGTTCGCTCGCTCCATTTCCAATTACCAAATGAGAAATGACAGCACCTGACATTGCAAAGAAAAAGCCTGCATAAGCCCATTCCTTTAATAATGGGAATTTAGGAATAAGCACTGCTCCAACACCAAGAAATTTCCAGATTGCAAGCAATGTCATGAGATAACCAGGATAACCAAGCTGTGCAAAAAGGCCGGCTTCTTCCTTCACTTTCAATAGTTGTACAATTGCTGTTGATAACATACCCAATGCAAGCCAGGCAGTTGCAATCCAGTAAATGATTTTATTTCTTTTGATCATGTTGCGTTTTTTAATCTGCCTGCCCGGAGGCCAGTTTACTTCCCAGCTCTTGCAGCCTGTTGTGCGCCATGTTAATTCCCTGGGCAAAAGGTAACTGAAGCATTTGATCCCTTAGCGCAACTGATTTATATATGATTTGCATGGTAAGTTTGCTGCTAACATCGGTTAGCCTTTCAAATTCCAGGAACTCAAGTTGAACGGCAAAAGGCGTATTCTCCATTTCAAATGTTCGGGTGATCTTTTGATTTTTTATAAATTCATGAATTGCTCCATTAAACCTATGCCTGTTTCCTTTAGGATCTGTTGTTTCAAACTGGTAACTTCCGTGCTTTTTATTTTCGAGTTTCAGCACCTTGGTTCCCATCCACTGCTCAACAATTTCGGAATCTTCATAGGCCTTAAAAAGTAATTGCACGGGCAGATCAAATTCCCTCGTAACTATCAATTCCTGTTTGCCGTCCTCGGCACTGATCTTAGTTTTTCGTTCCATCCCTGTTTATTTTTTTGGTTTGTATTTTTTCATGATGCTTTCCAGTTTATTGAACCTGTCGTCCCACATCTGGCGAAATGGTTCAATGAAGTCGGCCACTTCTTTCATATTCTTAGCATGGATAGAGTAGGAAATCTCCCTGCCGTTTTGTTCTGGCATAAGCAATTCACACTCGGTAAGTATTTGCAGGTGTTTGGAAACTGTTGGCCTTGCGCTGTCAAAGTTGGATGCTATTGCCCCGGCTGTCATCGACTGTGAGGCTACCAATAAAAGTATTGCTCTTCTGGTGGGATCTGCAATGGCCTGGAAAACGTCACGTCTTAAATTCATATGTAGCTATTTGACTACAAATATATGTGTAGTTATTTGACTACGCAAAAAATTATTTTTAGAATTTTGGGAGATATCGTCACTAAATACCAGAGAGTTTGGTTAGATGCTTATTTATATTTTAGAAATATACTAGTATCAAAAGCCGTCCATAAACAAGCTTTTTGCCCGCATTTTTTTAACCCTGTGTTTGCCCATGTATTACAGGTCTGGAACAGACTATAACTCCCGTTTGCTTCGTAAAATGCATCGTTGTTTCCGTAGTTCGCATTCGTTTGGATCTTCTTAATATGCCCGGCATCATCATGCAGAAAACTTTCATTAATGTAATTGATAAGTCTTTTATATTGATTGGCACTGATGATGATCTTCCTGCAGGATTCATTTTCAACCATGTCGTTATAAAATGTTGCATGAATAGCGGTGTTGCCTAAAGCAAATGTTGCGTTGAATGCAGTGCTGAATTTTAGATCAGACCAAGAGGGTGTTTCGAGGTAAAATCCCTTATCACCCCAACCCATGGCAACATATTTCAGCATCGCCGAATCCGTGAGATGTGTATGCTCAAACCTGATCTCACGGCTCCAGTCTACCAGTTCATTTTTTACAGGTAACACAAGATCCGTATGAACACCGTTTGTTTTTATAAAAATAGTAACCTCATTGGCAGCTCCGGTTTCTTTTTCAACGGTGATCCTTGATAAGCAAAAAGCCGACAACAGATATAGCAGGATAAAAGCGATAAAGCAAAGCACAGAAACTGTACTGTATTTAAATACTTTTTTAAGGATCTTCGGCATCGTCATTATTTGATAATTTTCTTTTCAAGCTGTTTCAAATACGATTCGTCAATGCTTGCACCCAGGCCATTTTGTTCGGGCAGCGATATCAGCCCATGATTGTCGTAGGTAATACCAGCAATTACAGGATCTTCCATAAACATCAATGGCGTATCGAAATCATAATGAAGGATAGCATCACTGGTCAATGCAAGATGTGCTGCAGCTGTGAAAGCCAGGCGGGATTCGAGGAAACCGCCCAACTGCATTTTTATCCCGGCAGGTTCAGCAAGCCTGATTATTTTTTGTGCTTTAAAAATGCCGGACGATTTTCCAAGCTTAATATTAAACATGTCGCATGCAGAAAGGCTAATCAATCGCTTTGCATCATGCTGATCACAACAACATTCATCTGCCATAATAGGGATCGGGCTTTGTGCTTTTACTTTTGAAAGTTCCATAAAATTCCAGCGTGCTATTGGTTCTTCACAATATTGTATATTGAAAATTGAAAGTGCATTTAATATTGTAATAGCATCTTCTGTGCTCCATCCCTGGTTAGCATCTATACGTAGTGGTAAGGCTGGGCCAACCGCTTCTGATATCAGCCTGATTCTTTCAACATCCGTTTCCTTGCTTTCGCCTAATTTTACTTTAATAAACCTGAAGCCATTATTTTTTATCTTCAAGGCATCATTCGCCATTTTTGCTGGGGCACCAATGCTAACAGTGTAATCGGTAATGAGCGTCTTGTTATTTTTTCCTCCGAGAAAAGCATATAAAGGTAGTTCCGCATTTTGTGCAGCAATATCATGTAGGGCAATATCAAAAGCACTTTTGATACTCGAATTCCCATAAATGACCTTATCCATTGCCGCTGAGCACGCTTCAATGTGCAGGGCATTTTTCCCAACTAATATCTTCGCCAGATATGCTGCAACAACGAAACAGGTATCTATACTTTCGCCATTGATCGTCATAAAAGGACTGCATTCTCCAAAACCCGTAATATTTTTATCAGTGTGGATAACGACAACAACATTCTGTGCATAATCCAATGGCCCCAGTGAAGTGATAAAGGTTTCTTTTAGTCTAATAGGTGATTTATAAATCTCAATTTGTTTGATGGCAATAGCAGGAAAATTCATGTGTTTATCTTTTCTGATTGATGTAGGCGGCCTGCTGTTAATTACATTTTCGTGCAAAAGGTAACCCATCACAAAACCCCAATTCCGCGAGGTTTGCATAGCCCTCGTTTCTGAAAACAACTTGTTCATTCTCTCAAACAAAAACCGCAACTATATAAGCATGACCGGTAGAAAGTTTCTTCCGGATTGTTCTTCGATTATTTTTACAAATGAAATAGGGATTGTGAAGACATCATTCATTATTAACTAGCCATTGATTCTACCCTGGTCCAGCTATCAATAATAGAACGAACGATGTGAATCAGGTCATCAAATTTTACCGGCTTTTTAAAGTGACCCTGTACCGATAATTTTTCGATTTCCTTAATATGGAACGATGGCGGTAATGTTGAAAGTAATATAAAAGGGATTTTTTTCGCACTTAATTTTTCATCGGCTTCGATCGTTCGTTTTAATTCCAGTCCATCCATTAAAGGCATACTTATATCACTTATAATAAGAAAGGGTATTTCTTCAGTTGACCTTAAATATTCAAGAGCCGCAACCGCATTATCAAAACACCTCAATGGGTTTTGTACACCCACTACAGTCAACGCCTGTGTAAGAAACTGGCAATCATCCATATTGTCTTCAACAATAACAATGGGATTTTCTTTCATATGCAGTTAATGATTTGGCATGGCCGGTTAAATTATCCTAGAAATATAGTTATTTTTTTTGATTCGATTGCTTCTTAATCACTTGTTTCATAATATTTCGCCCCGGCGTAGAATTAAATGCAGGATCTGATTATGGGAAAATGAAATGAAGTGCTTTTCATTTTCATTTGCCGTTCAATAAACCCTTACTTTGAACAAACAGTCTTGAGTGGGATTTTAAAGCGGGCATGAATAGACATTGGCTAAAATTTAAGTATCAGCTTCGTCTCTCTCTCTTACCATAACCCACAAGGAGAGACAAACGGTTGGGTGAAAGTTGAAATTTTATTTATCAAAATGGGAATCACAGAGACAACCCGGAATGCTAAACCCAGCATTCATTTTCTTTTCTGCCCTCTCGTCAACGGCTTCCCGTATTTTTTCATCATCCTGTCTTTCCTGCTGATCACAACATTTACTTTCTGATTCTTTGCCGACTTCTCATGAAACGAGGCCCCTCTTTCTTCTTTCTTCGGGATTTTCACAGAAAGTTCTTTCATGTACACTTTAGGCGTTTCATCGTCGGTGAGCCTTTCTGAAATTTCAAGATGTGCTGGTAAACTACGGACTGGAATTTTATAATTCATAAGCCCTTCTATCTGATCGCGGAATTTTCCTTCTTTCTCAGAAATAAATGTGATAGCAATCCCAGGTTTATCTGCACGGCCTGTTCTGCCGATTCGGTGCATATAATTCTCAGCAACATCAGGTGTATCAAAATTGATGACGTGAGAAACTTCAGCAATATCAATTCCGCGGGCTACAATATCGGTGGCAATGATAAAGCGATAAGTTCCTTCCTTAAATTGTTTCACCGTGTTGAAACGATGATTCTGTTCCTTATTGGAATGGATAACCCCGGCCACTCCTTCGTACATAGGTTGCAGTTGTTCAAACAACATGTCTGCCATTGCCTTACTTGCCACAAACACCAATAACTTTGTCATGCTTTCATCTTCAGCAAGTAACAGTTTCAGCAGGTTAACTTTTGAGTAAAAATTAGGAACCTCGTAGGCATACTGTTGTACGTTTTCCAAAGGCGTACCAGTTGGTGCGGCTTCAATTTTCAGGGGATTGTCAAAATACAATCGCATCAATTCTTCCACATCATCTGTGATGGTTGCAGAAAATAACAGGTTCTGCCTTTTTTCAGGGAGCAGGTCCAGTATGTTTTTTAGTTGAGTACGAAAACCAAGATTCAGCATTTCATCCACCTCATCAATGACCAACTTCTTTATTGATTTTAACTTCAGTGAACCATTCATAACCAGATCGAACAATCGCCCAGGAGTAGCAATAATTATATCTGTTTTTTGTTCAACGGATAATTTTTGTGTGTTGATATTTACACCACCATATACTGCGACTGCAACTACGTTCATATAAGCCGTTAGTTTATGTATCGCTTCTTTAACCTGCACCGCCAGTTCCCTGGTAGGTACCACAATTAAAATCTGGGGTGATTTTTCTTTCGAAAATTTCCATTGCCGAAGGCAAGGTAAAAGATAAGCTATTGTTTTTCCAGTACCGGTTTGGGCAATGCCGCAAATATCTGCGCCCGACATTGCTGCAGCAAAAGTTTTATGTTGTATGGTGGTGGGAACTGAATACCCCAAATCAGTCAGTGCATTCAGTAAAGGCGTGCTTACATTAAGATCATCAAACGAAATAAAATTGTTTGTCATTGATACAAATGTACGAAAACCACGGCAGCGATTGGAAAAGCGGTGCTGCTAAAATTAAGTATGGGAATTCAGCCCTTGTCAAAACTTGTAAGTAAAACTCAGCTTAGAAGCAAAAGGGGTTCCAGGTGTAAAGCAGATTTCTTCAATCGCAGCAGCTTCGTTTTTTAACCGGCTTCTTGTATCGAACTGTGTTTCTTTCCAACGTGTGTTGAATACATTATTTACATTAAGACCGATCTCATAACGGGCCTTTGTGAAATTGATGACGGCATCAGTAATGAAATAACCTTTTGCAATACGGCTATAATCTTCATTGGCGGAGCGGGCCCCTACATAACGATATCGGAAACTTCCTGTAAAACCTCGTTTACCCGTGTAAGTTAGACCGGCACTGCTCGTCCATACGGGTGCAAGGGGTATATAATCTGAACCAGCAGGATTGTCGACCGCACGGGCATGTGCGTAGTTTAGGTCAACGTCAAAATAGAAAGACTTAAAGGGTGCATACCTACCAGAAAAATCAAAACCAACCTTCTTGTCTTACCGTTGAATTCCACAAATCCGCCATCACCACTATACACAAATTCCTGCCTCAGATAAATATACCAGCTGGCAATGTTGATGATGATATTTTTAGTTGGTTTAAAAACGGTACCTAAATCGGCACTATAAGCAGCCGGCAAACTTAAATATCCATTTTCCGCAACAGCACTCCTGGCATCGTTGGAATGATATCCCCTACCCGTAGTTAAATAAAATTGAAATGAATTATTGAGATGGTAAGCTAAATTTAGTTTCGGACTGAATGTATTTGCTTTTGTTTTGTAAATACCAATGCCAGGGAGCGTTGAATCCGCTTCCAGTTTATTTTTGTATTTATAAAAAAACTGATCGAAACGCAATCCGGCATTGATACTAAAACGTTCACTAACTTTAAATGTTTCACTTACATAAGGGGAGACTGAAAGTTGATTTATGTCGCCCAGCTTGATCCCATGCAAGAATGTAAACCGGTCTTTTGTGTGAGATAATTCCGAATTCATGATCATATCATTCCTTAATTGCAAACCTACCTCAGTCGTCAACCTTGTATTTCCTAAATAAGAAATATGTGTGTAAGCCCCATTGTAACCCAGGAGATTTCTTGCTTCTTTCTGTCTTATCTCATCTCCGTTTACAGAATCTTCAAGATAGAAGGTGAAATTACTGCTTAGGTCGAAATGGGAATTCGAATAGAATACCTGGTTGAGTAAAATATCTCCATTGCTGAACGAGGTTCGCAACTGAAAATTGATATTTGTACGTGATGTTACTCCGCCTTCATGTGGATCAATGGCGCCAAAGAAATTAACAATGCCCTTATCTACTGCCCTGCCAGGTATTTGTCCGGATGCATTCCATTTGCTCCAGAATGTTGAAGCAGACAAAGTAACATAACTACGCGGAGCAATCTTTCCATTATATTTCGTAAATAAATTAAAACGATTAAAATATTGGGGATGATCAAAGTAAGCATCTGCGTATCTGTATTCCGTGGCAACATACCAGTTTTGTTCCCTTTGTTTTGTTTTTTTATCCAGCAAATTGAACATACTCATCAATCGGTATGTATTAAACTGTCCACCCTCAATTTTTACAACATTTTCTTTTAATGAATTCTTAGTTGTAAAATCAACGAAACCTGTTGTCGCAAAATCTCCTTTTGATGCCATGTATGGCCCTTTTTTAAAATCCACATAATCTATTGTTTCAGGAATGATAAAATGACTGTCCGCAAAACCCTGCCCATGCGCATGTGAAACCATATTAATTGGTATGCCATCTACGTCGAGCCGAAAATCCGTACCATGATCGGCATCAAAACCACGCAAAAATATTTGTTCCGCCTTTCCCCCGCCCTGGTGTTGACCAATTACGATCCCGGGTATGATCCGCAGTATTTCCTGTGAGTTATTAACCCCACGCATTGCTATGTCAGTTTTACTTATGGGTTTGTATTGCTCACCATTTTGGCTTGAAACATTTACAGCCTTAAGTTCTATTTGTTGAGGAGAAAGCCTTACCACATCAGCACTACTTTGTAAACTTTCAAGAGGTATTAATTTGGTTTCATAACCAATGGAGGAAATAACAATGCTGTATTGGTCGGCTGGTTTGACCTTTTTGAAAATAAAGTTTCCGAGTGCATTTGTGGTCACTGCAGTTTTTAATGGCAATAAAGTGACAGTTGCTGCTTCCAATGGCTGTGAAGTTTTTTCATCTACTACTTTCCCTTGAATAATATCCTGGCTATATGAATAGCTTGCTGACACAGAAAATAACATTGTCAAAATGATAATAGCAAAATGGTATTTTTTATTCCTGACAAGAAAGAAAAATGAACATCCTGCTTTGTATAGTTCATTCATACAATAAAAATTTAGGAGAACTTATCTACGGGAATGTTCAATGCCGGGATTTGGATTTTTAAAAATATAAAATGGCCCTAAAGATTAGTTGTTTTGTTAAAACCAGCATAAAACATTCCTCGTAACTATACCGTTCACGACTCTTTAATGCTCCTTAAAAGTGCTACGTTTAATTAATTGAATCTTTAAACACATTTGCCTTAGCTGGCCTGCATGCTTATAACCTGATCAACTATAGGGGTGCTTTCTAAGCGATTGTTGTTCCAACGCTAACTCTGAACTCTACTATTACTTACAATTAAATCAAAAATGTATGAAAAGAAAAATTTATGCAACGGTACTTTCGTGCCTGATGCTGGTGAACATGTTTCCCATCCCGGCGTTTGCTTCCAGCCACCGGGAAGCGCCAATGATCGCTGATGATCCCCTTGCCGACAATACGGATGTTTATGCTTTCAAAAGCCCTAATGATCCTAACAAGATCGTCATCATTGCCAATTACATTCCATTCCAGGCACCACAGGGAGGGCCAAACTATTTTCACTTCAGCGAAGATGTACGGTATGAAATTCACATTGATAATAATATCAACACCAACGGTGATGATATCATTTATCGTTTCAACTTTAAAAGACAAAATGAGGATCCTACTACTTTTTTCAATATAAGATTGGGAAAAGAAAATCTTAAAACCAGTTATACGGTAGAAAGAAGCACAAATGGAGGAAGATATTTTTCAACCATTCTTACAAAAGGAGTTGTACCTCCACCGAACATTGGCCCACGTTCAATTAGCTCACCTGTAGGCTTAAACGCACCTGACTATGAAACTTTGATGACCCAGGCAATCAAGACAACGAGAACTGGTGAAAAGGTTTTTGCCGGGCCCGTTGATGATCCGTTCTTTGTTGACCTCGGTGGTATCTTCGATCTTGGTGATGCTCCACGCCAGGGCCCTTCGCAAACTGTTGATGGATTGAAATGTACAAACGTTTCTACCATCGCAATGGAAATAGATGTGGCAACTTTACAAAAAGATCATCATTCAATCAGTCAATGCAGCAGCATTCTTGATCCAAATTATGTGATTGGCGTATGGGCTTCTGCAAGCAGGCAAAAAATTACTGTACTAAATGATATCAGGCCATCAAGAACCAGCAGTGATCATGACAGGCTTATCCTGCTTAACGATGATGATCGTGATAACAATGGTGTTACTCATTCCGGCCCATGGGTCCAGGTTTCAAGGCTCGGCATGCCTTTGACCAATGAAGCTGTGGTGCCCATTGGAAACAAAGATCTTTGGAACCGCCTTACACCATACCAGGATCTTGCAAACATCAGCACTTTTGGAAATTATTTTTACAACCCGGAACTGGCGCTGTACATGGATGATGCACAATTTGGTACTGCCGTTCCTGCATTTTCGCCATTAAGAATACAAAAGAATTCATTGGGAGCATTTGGATTTGCCAATGGACAAAATGGTTTATATGGTTTAAAAGGAAATGCTGCATTAGATGGCACAGCATTGAGCGAAGCAAATTTCGGAAGCTTGTTATTGCCGGCAGCCAATCAACCACGCTCTGTAGATCTTTGGCCGATATTTCATACAGGTGTTCCAAACCTTGCTCCATACCAGTTGGCAACTGGAAAAGCAGGAAACCCACTTGCTTCGGGAAAACCATTTATCAATAACTTCTTACCAAATGGTGGTGACATGTTGCGATTAAATATGGCTGTACCAGCAACACCAAGAAATTCTCCTGATTTTAGTTCAGAAGGACTGGTTAGCGCAGCAGTGTTGGGCCTTACTGATTCACGATTTAATACAACTACCGACATCCAGTTTATCCCCAACATGGATGGATTTCCCAATGGAAGAAGGCTTGAAGATGATGTAACGAGAATAGAGTTGCAGGCGGTTGGTGGTGTTGTACTGGCAGCAATTGGTTTGTGGTATGATGACTACAATCCTGCAACAAGTGCCAGCCCGGTTACGCCACAACTTGTAAATGTATTAACTTACAGCACAGGAGTTGAAGCAAATGATACAGGATTTAAATCAGTATTCCCCTACGTTCAAACTCCATGGGCGGGTACTCATAACTGTGATTGCGGAACCGCACCTGCACCCAGATCAACACAACGTGGTAACTATGGGAATGTAAATCCAACTGCTGGTAAAACGCTTAACCTGGCAGCACCTGAGATTTTTGCAAATACATCACCCAATCCATTTGTTGAAAGCACTACCATTCAATATCGTGTTGAATCTCCAACACAGGTAAGTATCTCTGTGTTTGACGAACAAGGAAAATTTGTAACTGCATTGGTGAATAAAAAACAAAATGCAGGAACTTATACCCAGTCTTTTAATGGAAAGAATTTAGTAAAAGGCATCTATTTTATACAAGTTTCTAAAAATGGCGAAGTAAAACAAACACTTCGTGTTGTGAAGGGATAAAAACAACCGGAGGTTATTTGAATATCAAATAACCTCCCTTCGTTTCATAATAATATTAGCGTGTTGTGATAATGAAAATATTTTTTCCTATGTGTATCGCTTCTACCTGTTCGGCAAGTTCGGCCTGGCAGGAACCGCCACGCGGGCTTGTCGGAAGCGATATCTTCCAAAGAACTCTATTTGTCAAATGCACAACACGCTCAATACCAAATAACAATTGCAAATACTCAAACTACCAGCACATCATTACCCCTTAAATATAAAAAACAACTAAAATGAAAAAAAATTATTTATATATAACGCTTATCACGCTTTTTTTGGCTACAGTTGGCTTTGTTGTATTAAAATATAAGAGCAAGGAAGCAGCGATTGCGAATAAGGAATATACATTGTTGCCACGTAAATCAGGAGAAGCCAATAATGCTGAATGGCTGTTTGCCAGGAAAAATATTGATAACCTGCTGGCCAAACTAAAAAAGAACCCAACTGATTCAAAATCCGCGATTGCACTCGCCAATGCTTATATTTCTGAATCAAGAGTAACGGGTAACAACGCCTACTATGACCAGGCGGCGATGACGGTTGTAAACAAGATCTTAGCATCAGATGCATCCAACTTTGAAGCGCTTATGTTGAAATCATTACTTTATTTATCACAACATCATTTTGCTGATGGCCTGGCATCTGCCGAGGCAGCACAAAAAATAAATCCTGAGAATGCCTTTGTTTATGGTTTAATAATAGATGGAAATGTTGAAATGGGAAATTATTCAGCCGCAGTAGCTGCTGCTGACAAAATGGTTTCTATCCGCCCGGATCTCAGATCATACTCCCGCATCGCATATTTAAGAGAAATTCATGGTGACTATCCCGGAGCAATAGACGCAATGAAAATGGCGATAACTGCCGGCGCAACAGGACAGGAATCCACGGAATGGTGCCGGGTACAATTAGGAAAACTGTATGAAGGAACCGGCGACATTAAAAGTGCCTTGTTTGAATACCAACTATCCCTGGCTGTTAGGCCCGGCTATGCATATGCGCTTGCCGGACTTGCAAGACTGGCTTCAGCGGAAAAAAAATATGACAGTGCTGTTTATTATTACAAGCTAGCCAATGCATCCATTAATGATTATGGAATAAAAGAAAGCCTCGCTGCATCCTATAAACTCAACGGTAAAACTGCAGCATCAGATTCATTATATGCTGTACTCATCGATGAAATGAGTAACAATGCGAAGAAGGAAAACAATGATGCAAGTATCGGCCATTATGCAGATCGGGAAATGGCTTACGTTTATTTACACACAGGAAATATCGATAAAGCATTGGAACATGCACTGGCAGAATACAACCGCCGTCCAAAGAATATTGATGTTAATGAAACAATGGCCTGGGTGTATTACAATAAAAAAGATTACGCTAAAGCACTCACTCATATAAACCAGGCTTTTGTAACCCAAAGCAATAATCCATCACTGGTTTGCATTGCGGGATTGATATACATGCAGCACGGTGATACAGCCAAAGGGCAGCAATTGATCCAGGAAGGTTTATTGAACGATCCTGTCATCCCTGAAGACATTAAAATTAAATGTACCCAATCGCTTGCAAAAAAATAATGAAAAAGATAAAGAAGCAATTTTCAATTTCAATACTTTTTTTATTCCTGGCCCTTACCGGTTACGGGCACACGATCAATTATGCTTTAGAGAATGCTCCAATTCATGAAGTGTCCTGGTATTATTTCAAATTGGGATTCAATCATATAATACCTGAAGGACTGGATCATGTGCTGTTTATTATTGGCATCTGCCTTATCAATACAAAACTAAGATCAATTGTTTACCAGGCGTCGGCATTCACTGTTGCGCACACTGTGTCACTTGCATTGTGTATGAAAGGAATTGTAGTGGCCCCCAGCCCGGTGATTGAACCCATCATTGCTTTATCCATTGTATTTGTTGCACTCGAAAATCTTATACTAAGGGAGTTAAAGCCATGGCGGGTTATCCTGGTATTCCTGTTTGGATTAATACATGGGATGGGATTCGCCAGTTCCCTGAATGAGATCGGTTTGCCCCGGGATAAATTCTTCACCTCCATACTGGTATTTAATGTTGGTATAGAAGTCTGCCAGGTTTTGTTGATCAGCCTGCTTTTCGGCCTGGTCATTTTTCCTTTGAAGAATAAAACCTGGTACCGCTACAAAGTTGTGTATCCAGTGTCAATACTTATTGCTGTTGTAAGTTTTTACTGGACCATCGAACGAATTGTGCAGGCATGGAACTGAGATCACATTCCCCGGAAACATGATCATTTAGAAACAAAAAAATATACGGAACTATTTGAAATGGTATAGAAATACAACATCACCTGCAAAAGCAGGTTTAGGCTGGTCCTTTATTTCCAACTGGATAAACAGCGTTGCTTTGGTAACACCTCTTAAGTTAATGATCGATGCCAATGATACACGGCAACGAACCTCGCTGTCAACAAGCACTGCCTGTCCAAACTTTAAACTTTCAATGCCGTAATTAACTTCCATTTTCACATTTTGTACATCTACTATTTGTTTCCAAAAAAAAGGAACAAGTGAAAGCGTAAGATATCCATGAGCAATCGTTGCTTTGAAAGGACTTTCGTTTTTCGCCCGCTCGGGATCCGTATGTATCCACTGATGATCCAGGGTAGCATCTGCAAAGTGATTGATCTGGCCCTGTGAAATTGTATGCCAGGGAGAAACACCCAATTCTTTTCCTAAATAAGCTTCAAATTCTGTATGACTAGTTATAGTTACCATAATCACTAAGATATAATATTATTATTAAAGCGGTATAAACTGACGACGGAAAATTTGTTGTACTGTGCGGTTTTTATCGGTAAATAAGGAAGGTAGTTTATGGTATATTAATGGTCCGTACCTTAATCATTCCTCCTGATGAAGGAATCTGTTGAATACTCATTTTATACCAAATAGAAATTAAAGCTGCACCACCGAAGAATTGTCAGGCTGAGCTTGTCAAAGCCGGGTTAGTTAGGAAGATCACCTTCGACAAGCTCAGGCTGACAGACAAGTATTAATATCTAATTGGTATTACATACCTAGCTTCCTGAAAAAAATTCCAGGTTAGATTGGCTTTGGTAAACAGCGCCCTGGTCAAATTAAAAGTTACACAATTCACAGTATCGGCTAGAAGCTTAGTAGTCGCATTTTACACTATAACAATCGAAACACTGTTATAAAAATAACGACGATCAAAACGCTGCCGTAAATTACCCTGTTGTATTTGGCAAGCCAGTTAGGAAGGTATATATCAAAATTTGCTTTCCTTGAATTCGAATACCTGCGTGCGAGGATTGTAATGGGACATGATAATTTAAAGAACAGGAGTGTTATAATTTCAGCCAGGATCAATGCATATCCTATCCAAAGCCATTTGTCCATTTTATTAATAAGCACTGCGTATAGCATGTAAGAAATCACCACATTAAAAAAAATCCATACAAGGGTATGAATAATTTTGATGCTGGTCAACCTTGGGTTATCATTCAGCATTTTATTTGTGTACATAAGCCTGGCTTAACCTTCCCGTTAAAAATCCCGCTAAAAGCGCATTTGCAGCACAGATAATCTTGCATAAGTTCAGCAGAGAACACAATGTAAGCAATGTTTTAGAAAAGAATTGCATTCATGTTTATTCGCCATGTACTTCCTTCGATACAGCGTTTGACCGGGTGTGTTGATAAAGGATTAGTGCATCGCAATTAATAAGTTATTGTTATCCCCCCGCCCAAACTCATGTCACTATCATAATGAGTTGAAAGAGAAATGTATTTTGTAAGGATGTACCGAAATCCAGCCATGTATTCTTTATCGGTATTGATCATTATGCTGAATCGCAAACGTTTGGTAACAGGTACATCTTCTCTGCCAAGCTGGAAGCGCAACTTTCCGTTTCCATCAATTCGGGCGTCAGCAGTAAATAATAACGGTAAGGTGTAGGCTACACCCGCGATTACTGTTTTCCGGTTATTTTTATTACTCTTTTGGCCGAACCAGTTTTTTTCTTCATTCCCAAAAATATTTTTCGGGCCGCCTTCCATTTTATAGTGATAGTCAAATCCAATATAAGGATACCACCATTGCATGCGCCCTATGTAACGGCCCACCATCGTTTCACTTTCGTAACCGTGCATATCGTGATAACCTAAATGCCACAAGGTGCTTATTTTCCACCGCGTTTGGGCAAACATTAATTCACCGTCGCTTCCATTATTTTCTATTCCAACGCGGCCCATTAAATGAAATTCACGGTCATCTGAAAATAATTTTCTTTGCGCAAGTTTAGGATTTGGGATTTCGGGATTTGGCGGTTGGTCTTTATAAGTGAAAACCCGGCCCATCCCGCTCATCATGTGATATAAAATATGGCAATGAAAAAACCAATCGCCATATACATTTGCATTGAACTCGAGGGTATCTCGTTCCATTGGCATGATATCTATGATGTTCTTCAACGGAGAATATTCGCCTTGCCCGTTCAGCAACCTGAAATCGTGACCATGCAGGTGCATAGGATGCCGCATCATACTGTTGTTGTATAAAATAATACGCACGTTTTCACCTTTCTGAATAAGTATCTTATCAGTTTCTGAAACGGTTTTATTATCCAGGGTCCAAACATAGCGATTCATGTTTCCCGTTAGGTCAAACTTGAGTTCCCGCAGTGGGCCGGCAGGAAGCGGCGTTTTTTCCGTGGCTTTTAACATAGTATAATTCAGGGAAATGATGTCAGCGGGCATGCCTTCGGCCGCCGTGGACATGCCCGGCATACTGTGTTCATTTGTACCAGGAGCATCGTTAGGATTTTCAGGGCCAGTGATTTCGGGATACATAACGGTATTCATATCCATCACTTGATTTTCCATTTTCATACCTTCCATTTCGATCATGTTTCCTTTCATGTCCATCATTTCATTCATCATCTTCATGCCTGCAAAATATTTAGGACGTTTCAATTTTACAGCAGCAACTTTTTCACCGTTGCCAATCCATAAGGAAGCATGCTTTGTACGATCTTCAGGTGTTACTAAAAATTCGTAGCTCCTATTGTCTGGAATGGTAACGATCACGTCGTATGTCTCTGATACGGCAATGATCAACCTGTCAACTTCCACCGGTTCAACATCATTCCCATCTGTAGCAACAACAGTAATTTTCCCTCCTGCATAAGAAAGCCAGAAGTAATCGGATGCGCCGCCATTTGCAATGCGCAATCGAACTTTGTCGCCGGCTTTTAGTGGCCTTAACGCCTGGCCATCTACACCTGGATTATAAGATTTGTACTCCAATTGATTCTGGCCATTTACCAGGAAATTATCGTAATACACATCCGTAAGGTCCATTGCATTCATGCGCTTCCATTCATTGTTTACTTTTGTTTTGAAATGGCCCTGTTTAATTGCTTCCGCATAACTTTGTGTACTACCTTTTTGCACAGCAAACCAGTCAGTCGCAGCATGTAAACTGCGATGCACTTCTTTTGGGTTCATATCTATCCACTCGCTCAGGATAAGGGGCAATGTGGGTATATCCCAGTCCTGGCGTTTGTTCATAATGAACATTCCATACATGCCAATTTGTTCCTGTAGTTCTGTATGGCTATGATACCAATGTGTGCCATGTTGTATGATCGGGAATTTATACAAATGGGTTGTGTGAGCTTTGATAGGCATTTGGGTGAGATTAGGAACTCCGTCATACTGGTTTGGTAAAAACAACCCGTGCCAATGCAAAGAAGTTTCTTCATTCATCTCATTGTGCACCCAAATTTCTGCTGTATCACCTTCTGTAAAAGTTAAGGTAGGCATGGGTATCTGCCCATTGACTGCAATGGCCCTCTTTTTCTTTTTCCCAAATGTTACGACAGTATCTTTTATGTATAGATCATAACGAACCGTATGTGGTAAGTTATTGAATGAAATCATCTTTAGAGAACCCAGGTTCTTTTTAGCATTTTCCAAATCGGAATTGTCAATACCAGAATCGGCATCATCCATTTTCATTTCCTCCATGGGTTGTTTTTTCATGGAACTATCGATTGCGGGCATTTGCATATCAATAGCGCCAGGCTCTTTTTTTACGGAGTCTTTACTCGCGGATTGAACGACTTCTTGTTTTTTAGGAATGGGAACTGGTTTTTTCGCTTTCGTTTTTTCTTTCACCAGTGGCATCCCGCATTTGGGACAATTGCCTGGTTTGCTTGCATGTATCTCGGGATGCATCGGGCAGGTATACGTAACAGGAAGTTGATTTTTGGTTCCCAATTTTGGCATATCCTCGCCTCGCCTCTCCTGTGCAGAAGCAAAACAACCAATAGTAAGTATCAATATTATTAAATTAAATCTTTTCATTTCCCTTTTTTTACTTTTAATAATCCCGCGTTTATGGCAACGACGATTGTACTTACGGTCATTAACACCGCTCCTGCAGCCGGACTTAATAAGATGCCTTGATTATACAAAACACCCGCAGCTAACGGTAACGCAATAATATTATACCCGGTTGCCCATGCTAAATTTTGAATCATCTTCCGGTATGTTGCTTTGCCAAATAACACAAGATTCACAACATCCATCGGGTTGCTGTTTACCAGCACAATGCCTGCAGTTTCTGCGGCAATATCGCTGCCGCTTCCAATGGCGATACCTATATCAGCCTGGGCCAATGCCGGAGCATCATTTACTCCATCGCCGGTCATTGCCACAAATGCACCTTTACTTTGCAACTCTTTAATTTTTTCCAACTTCTGATGTGGCAATACTTCTGCAATGAAACTATCCATCCCCAGCACTTCGCTTACAGATTTTGCAACCTTCTTATTGTCACCAGTGAGAAGAATTGACCTGATATTATTTTGTTTTAGTGTTTCAATCGCAGCTGCTGATTCAGGCCTGATCTCGTCTGATAATGCCAGGTAGCCTTTTAATTCTTTATTCACGATTATGAACACAACTGTTTCGGTATCATTGGCAGTAAACTGAGCCGGAACTGCGATATTATTTTCATTTAAATATCCCGGGCTAACAACCATTGTATTTTTACCATCTACAAGCGCTTCGACACCTTTACCGGTAATGGCCTTAAAATTTTCTGCTTTGGGAATAGTTATAGATAACTCTTTTGCTTTTTGAAGTATGCCGGTTGCAATTGGGTGTTCTGAATATTGCTCCAAAGCCGCAGCTAATCGAATGAGTTCCTTTTCTTTTAACATCAGCCCTGAACCCGCTCCCTCTATTTTCCCGGCATCAGCAGCGAGCGGAACAATTTTTGAAACCTGGAACTTTCCTATCGTAAGTGTTCCTGTTTTATCAAAAACGATCGTTGTTATTTTTCGTGCATTTTCAAATGCAGTGCGGTTTTTAATCAACAAACCATTTTTAGCTGACAAGGCAGTTGATCTTGCTACTACTAACGGTACTGCCAGGCCTAAAGCATGAGGGCAACATATAACAATTACTGTAACCATTCTTTCCATTGCAAATGACAAAGACTGGCCTGTTAAGTACCAATATAAAAATGTAGCTATCCCGGCTACAATTGCGATTACAGTTAACCATTTTGCTGCTGTATTGGCCAGCAATTGAGTTTTTGATTTAGAATTTTGTGCATCATCCACCAACTTCACCACTTGTGAGAGATAAGAGTCTTTAGCTGCATTAGAAACTGTGATTTTGACTGAGCCATTTCCATTTATAGCTCCGGCAATAACTTTATCTCCCTTTACTTTTTTTACCGGCTTTGATTCACCCGTTAACATTGACTCATTCAAATATGTTTCACCTTCCAGTATTATTCCGTCAGCAGCTACTTTTTCGCCAGGTTTAACAAGAATAATATCATTGATTTTTAATGTGTCTGTTTTAACATCATGGATCATGCCTGGCATGACCATGTGCGCATCTGCGGGCATCAATTGTACCAATAATTCGAGATCCCTGGAGGCACCCGCAACTGATTTCATTTCTATCCAATGGCCCAACAGCATAATGAGGATCAGCGTGGCCAGTTCCCAAAAGAAATCCATTCCCGGTAATCCAAATACAATTGCGACGCTGTAGATGTAAGCAACTGTTATTGCAAAACCAATTAAAAACATCATTCCAGGATTCTTTGCTTTTGCTTCATCAACCAATCCCTTTAAAAACGGCCAACCTCCATAAAAAAAAACAAGGGTTGACAATGCAAACAATACATATTGGGATCCTACAAACTCCCAATGAATTCCGATAAAATGTTGAATCATGGTCGAAAGCATCATGATAGGAATCGTAAGAACCAACACCACATAAAAGCGCTTTTTAAAATCAGCTATCATCATAGCATGATGATTATGGCCAGTCATACCCGATGAATGCCCTGCTTTGTGCTGCATAGCAGCATGATTCATTTTTGAATGATCTGTTTCAGGCGTTGAAATATTATGCGAATGCTCCATTGTATGTTTTTATCATGACATCGCCCTGAACTTTTTGAAGAGGGTTAAGTATGAATTAGCTGCAAAAAAGTTTTTAAAGTGTTTCCTTTACGCTGCCGCAGGTAAGCATAGCGCTGCCGTAATAAGGATTTTTAATTGCCTTATTGCTACTGAGCCAGGATGCTTTTTTCATTGGGCAGTATTGCTGGTAAACAGGATCTGCCGACAGCTTTACTGCTTTCGCCAATGCATACATGCCAGAAGATAAATTGGAAAAGGTTTCCCGTTGTTTATTGAGATCTTTGGATTTAGCAATAACTTCAGCATCTTTTAATAATGCGTTGCGTGCTTCATCCTTTACGGTTTCCTTATCTGCAGCATTTAGCGCTTTTATAAAATCTTCGCTTGCATTTGCTGCTGCTTTTGCATTGCTGCTCACCAACGCGTCTTTTATACTGTAGTATGCACTGAGTAATTGAGAAGCCTGGTTTTTTGTGCTATCCTGGGCAACTGTTTTTTGAACGAATATGGTTGCGAATAAAGCAACAGTTAATAATATTGATTTCATCTTTTTGATTTATTTATGTTATAGAATTATTTTTAGGCATGTGCATTCATGGGTACAAAGATTTAGCCTGAAATCAAATCTGGAAAGACTGGATCGTTATCCGAATGTCTGCTCCCGGAGGATGCTGAACCCTGGCATTTGGAACCGTAGAAATAAATTGAAAGTTGTGTATCACATTTATATAATAAAAAGCGAAAATAAGATTTGTAAAAGCAAGATGCGCTTATGTTTGCCTGTTCATCGGTTTAATCAACCACAGTTTCCGTAGCCAACTGCTTATTGGTGCAAGAGCATCAGCAAAGACATCCCAATCATGATGACATCCTCCAGTATAGTAACTGTACTCATGGGCAGGTTAAACACTGCGCCCAGGCATGCACATCGAATCTTTTGCTTCTTCAATACTGCCTGAAGCACCCCAATTAAACTAACACTCATGACGACAAAAGTAATCGCATTTGTAAACAGCGGGTTAAGCTTCAGGAGATAAGCAATACCAAGGCCAAGTTCTATAAAAGCATACACATATCCCCAGCCGTGCCATCTTTTTGCAATGATATCATAAGTAGCATAGCTGTCTGCGAAGCCTTTCAGATCGAGTACTTTAAAGAAACAAAATACTATAAAAAAACCTGCCATGAAATTCTGCATCCAGTTTTCCAAATGAAATCCTGTTTGGGTCTCAATCAGAAGACTAATTGCAGTAATGTAAGCGGCAATGATCAGGATGGGCTTATATGTTTGCAGCCAGGAAGAACTTTCTGACGGAGTATCAATGGAATGATGAATAACAGCGTTGGTTTCAGTAATCGAATAAGGTCCCGCGTTATTGAGCGCTTTTTGTAATAATGAAACAGGTATGTGCTTGGCCATGGTAATCGTAGCCTGGGGCGATGAAAGCTGTACTTCTGCCTCGGTTATATCACCCAATTTAAGCAATGCACTTTTAGCTTTTGCAACGCATCCCCCGCAGGTCATCCCGGTAATATTATATGTATGTGTCATAGTATTTAATTTAGAATACAAAGCTACTATGACCTGTTCCTGCAATCATTACAGGATTTGCGCAATAATTTACATTTATTTGTTGCTTACTTCGTCGAGGGATTTTCGCTGTAATGCGCCAATCTTTTTGAAATGACTGGGACTAAGGCCTGTTACTTTTTTGAACTGGCCTGATAAATGCGCTGAACTGCTATAACCTAACTGGAACGAAATTTCGTTAAGGTTCATTTCAGCGTAAACCAATAATTCCTTTACTTTTTCTATTTTCTGCAGAATAAAGAATTGTTCAATGGTAATACCTTCAACTTCTGAAAACAAACGGGAAACATTACTATAATCTTTGTGAAGCGAGTTGCTTAAAAAATGGATAATGCTAAAATGTTCTTCTATTTCCCCTGTCTGAACTTTTTTTATCAGGAGGTTTTTTATTTTCTCTATCTGCTTTTGCTTTTGATCGTCCAATAATTCAAAGCCATAGGATCTCAGTTTTACGTCAAGTTCCTGCAGTTGTTTTTCATTGGCAGGTTTTGCCAGGTTCACTTCACCCATGCGAACATAAACAGGATTCAATTGGAGCTTGTTGAGTTCCTCTTCAACGATGTGAATACAACGATTGCACACCATGTTTTTTATGTATAAAAGCATTCTGCAAATGTAAAGATCATCGGTTATATCAATTAAATTAATACTTGTCTGTCGGCCTGAGCCTGCCTATCATTTCAATTCAGGCTAACATGAAAAAGCCTTGCAATACTGCAAGGCTCTTATCAGTTAATTCACATTGATCATCATTTAATAATCATAATTTTCTTTTGGAAGTTTTCCCCACCTACATTCATCTTTAAGAAATACAGACCGGAACTTAAACTACCTGCATTGATTGTTTGGGTATGCTGGCCTGCTGATTGACTCTCGTTTAAAACTTGTCTCATACGCCTTCCGTTACGATCCATAATATCAATCTTTACCACTGCATCATTGGTAAGTTCATACTGAATGGTCATGCTGGTCCTGAAAGGATTGGGATAACCAACGATATATTGCTCTCCATCTAATGTTATCGTAGAACCATCATTGTTTACAAAGTAATATTGTGAAACAAGTGCATGGCTGTTCCTTTGATTGTTTTCTATACTGTGGCAGAAATGAGATTCACAACCAGTTGTACTGTCCTGTATGAAAAGACAGACGGTGTAGTGGCCGGGATGGTCAAACTGGTGATGAGGATTTTCGCTCGTTGAACTTGTACCGTCACCAAAATTCCATGAATAAACGGTATGTGCTGTTGTGCCCGTTGTTGTATTTGTAAAATGGATAGTACCAGTTGAATCTGCATGAAAACTATATTGGGCATGGCAGGCAATTGGATTGTGCTGTATGGTTATCTCATGACAATATGTACTGGTACAACCCTGGTTGTCGTGAATGGTTAAACAAACATGATAAATGCCATCATGCGTATATGTGTGTGTAATGTTTTGATCGTGGCTGGAACTTCCATCTCCAAAATCCCATAGCCATGATGTGACCGTGTTGGGACTTGTGGATGCATCGGTAAAGTGTATTTCAAACGGATTGTTTGTATTTGAAATGGTATATAAAGCGTGGCAAGAAACCGGGACACCCGTTCCCGTTACTACTACATCATGGCACACATCGCTGACACAGCCCTGGCTATCATGGGTAATGAGGCATACATGAAATGTACCATCATGCGTAAAAGTATGATGTGGGTTTTGATCCGTACTGCTGGTACCATCACCAAAATTCCATTGCCAGTTGGTCATTGTATTGGCTGTTGTAGAAGCATCTGTAAAATCAACCGTTAATGTATTTGCGATCTGTGCAAAAGTATAGGCCGAATGACAACTGGATGGTACAGGATTTACCACGACATCATGGCAAACGTCGCTTACGCAACCCTGGTTATCATGGGTGATAAGGCACACATGGAAAGTTCCATCATGCGTAAATGTATGATGCGGATTTTGTTCAGTGCTCGTGGTGCCATCACCAAAATTCCATAGCCACGATGTAATCGCTGCCGGACCTGCTGTTGTAGATAAATCAACAAATTCTACAGCAAGGCTATTGCTGATCTGGGCAAAATTGAATGCCGAATGGCAGTTGGCGGAACCTTGAGCAATAATGATATCGTGACATACCTGGTTTGTACAACCCTGGTTGTCGTGAATGGAAAGGCAAACATGAAAAGTGCCTGCGCTTGTGAATGTATGATGCGGGTTTTGCAATGTGCTGCTGGTACCATCGCCAAATTCCCAAAGCCATGAAGTTACAACGCCGCCCGGGCTTGTAGAGTTGTCTACAAATTCAGCCGTAAATGTATTTGTAACTTGAGCGAAAGTAAATGACGAATTACATTGGGCAGTGGCACTTGTTGAAACAAATATGCCCAGGAACAAACATATCGAAAAAATAACACGGGTAAAACTGTGATTCATAATGGCGGTTTTAGGTTGGAACTGATGTATGTAAATGTACGGTTTTTAAAAGAAATATAAGAGCGTTCCACTAAGATGATATAAATGGGTACCTGGCTGCTTGGTAATTTTAGCTCTTGCCATTAGATTGCCATACGCAGATGAAAATAGTTGTACATCTAATTTTTTTAAACATCGTTATTTCTTAAGTATCCGCTGCAATTGCCGGGCGGTTTTAAAACCACATTGAGATGCTATGTATTCGATTGTGTATTCAGGATTGTTTAGCATGGTACTGGCATATTCTTTTCGTAACAGTGTGAGGTATTCTAGTATCGTTGATCCCGTTTTTTCTTTGAAAACCCTGCTGAGGTTTCTTGCACTCATATTCACCAGTGAAGCCAGTGTTTCAATATCATTTTCTCCCGAGAGATTATCAATAAGGTAGTCCTGCACTTCGTGTACCTGTGGGTTGATGTGATTTCTATAATCCAGGTAAATGCTTTGCTGGTTGTGTCGGCCACTTCTACGGTGATAAACAACCAACCCTCTTGCCACTTTATGAGTGAATAATGGGCCTTTTAAGTCCTCCAGGATGGCAAGTGCCAGGTCGATACCCGCACTTATGCCTGCACTGGTATAAACATTATTACTCTTTATGTAAAGGATATCGGCAACCACCTTAGCAGTTGGAAATTGGGTTTGTAATTCTTTTACTCTTCTCCAATGCGTAGTGCATTCAGTATCTTTAAGCAAACCTGCCATTCCTAAAGCAAATGCCCCATTACAAATTGAGCAAACTGTAACGTGTTTACCAGAACATTCTTTTAGCCATTTGAAAAATGCTGTTTCTGCCCGGAATGAAATGCTGTTCACATATTCAAAATCCATCCCGGGGATAAAAACAAAGTCTCCCTCTTTTAGTTTTGCTTCAGCATAATTTAATATTTCACCAAAACCTAGCCCGGCAGTACTAACAGGTGAATCGTTGAATTGATAAAACCTGATATCAACTTCAAACCCATAAAATTTCGCCTCAGTAAAAACCTGGACGGGACCAGCAAGGTCGAGCAACTCAACATGGGGCGGAATAATAAAAGCTACTGTTTGCATTTTGTTGTTTTATTGTTCTGTAATAAAGGTAAGAGATGTTCAGTTCCAGGTGAGTATGTACATCAAATGACAGTGAAAGAATTGAGTTCAATTCAGTACTTCACACTTGAATCCCAACTTTCCCAAATCGTTTATGATTTCCTGTGAGTATAACTCGTTGAGTCCCTCTACCCTCAAAATTTTATCGCAGTCATCAAGGTCGAAATTTATTTTTATGTTAAATAAACCCGCTTTGAGAAGGCGTGTTATTAAACGTGCCTGTGTTTTATTTTGCACATCTGTTTTGAAGATCCCGATCAAACTGTTCATATGGAAATTTAATTTTCTTATATTTATTTTATTCTTTGGAAATATTCTGTACGCCCGAAAAGCGAAATACCTATATACCCCCTCACTTTGAGCTGATCACCATTTAAGGACATTTTACAATCATAAGTTTTCCCGTTGCCTGGGTCATACACCTCACCACCGGAATATACCTCATCGTTGAATGTAAAACCAGCAAGCAGGTTTAAACCCAACAAGTCTCTTTGTCTTAATGTTTCTACCGGATTATTTTTGTCTTTGCCAGGCGTTGCTATCCAAATGGTTTTGCCGAAATACTTGCCTCCTTTTTCATAGATTTCAATTTTTGCGTCTTTCTTTGGCGACCAATAGATGCCTTTTATTCGGCTGGATGAACTATTTGACTGGGCGAAGCCACTTACAACTGCCAGTAGATAAATCATCAGTAAGATTATATATTTTTTCATGATCATTTTTTTTGTTGCTTGGTTTAATCATTTCTTATGCGAAGATAAGTTTGCAGGATAGCGGTTAAAAGACAACCTGATGTCAAAAAAGGACAAGCTAAACCAGCGATGTTCTAAGAGTAAAAAGGCCGCCTCAATTAAACGGCCTTTTTTACAATTGAGCGACCTTACCTGCAATTTGCACAGGTACATGTAGAACCACATTTACAATCAACGCAGGTGCAGGTTGGATTGCTGCATTTTACATTGCTTGCTGATTCGATTGCTTTGTTTGTTGTTGTTACTGATTTCATGATTGTTGTTTTTTAATTGTTATTTGATATCACAAAAGTATACCTGGAAGGCAGTGGCGATGTTACATCGCTTTGGGTAACTGTTATATAATTTTGGGATAAAAACATGGTAAAGCAACTTTTATTTTGGTGATTCGGTTTGGACTAGTGAAGACGAAAGGGAGAAGCTTGCCGCAGCAAAGCAAACAATTGAAATAAAAAAAAGCCGTCCTTCCGGAACGGCCCTTACGTGTTTCTTGCAATAGCTTACCTGCAATTTGCACAGGTACATGTAGAACCACATCTACAATCAACGCAGGTACATGTTGGATTGCTGCATTTTACATTGTTTGCTGTTTCGATTGCTTTGTTTGTTGTTGTTACTGATTTCATGATTGTTGTTTTTTAATTGTTATTTGATATCACAAAAGTAAACCTGGAAGGCAGTGGCGATGTTACATCGCTTTGGGTAACTGTTATATAATTTTGGGATTTTATTCAGCGGCTTTCGATAGTTGTTCACTGTGTTTTGGTTTGTAAAAACCGGGCTGCAAATGAAACTTTCCTCAAACATTATCCAGGAATCTACGCTTTACTGTTCTTAATTCTTTAAAGAAAGATGGCGTTAAACCTGTAACCTTTTTAAACTGGGCGGAGAGATGAGCTGTGCTGCTATATTCAAGATCAAAAGCTATTTGTGATAATGTCATTTGCCCGTAAACAAGCAATTCTTTTGCCTTTTCAATTCTTTGTTCTATAAAATAATTTTCAATTGTCCTTCCTTCTACGGAAGAAAAAAGACTACTGAGGTAGCTGTATTCATGATTAACATTTGCAGAAAGATAATTTGATAATTTAGTTTTACTATCTTCTTCATTTGCATCATTGCGGGCACGTTTAATAATTAGCTGTTTTATTTTTTCAATAAGTGCGCTACCGCGGTTATCTATTAACTCAAACCCAACATTTTCAAGGCTTTTTGATAACCGGGCTTTCTGTTCTGGAGAGACCTGCTCCAGGCGTACTTCCCCAAGGCTAATCGCCTGGTAATCGATTGATTCGTTGCGAAAAATATTTTCAACCGTGAGCATACAGCGAAGGCAGACCATATTTTTGATGAGCATTATAATCGGCGGCATATACTTTTGTTTTCTTTAAATTTTGAGGGACTTTCTAACAAGAAATAAATACAACCCCATTGTAAAATCAATCGTAAGGCAAAACCAATCGTAATGCGGTGGAATTAATCCCGGCAGAAATAACAGATCGTACACCATATCCCAAAGTCCGTGTAAAAAATAACCCCCGATTAAAAAATATAAATTCTTCTTAACTCCTAAATAAGCGAGGAATACGAAAACGAGTGCCTGGATGCAGTTAGTGATAAGAGATTGCAAGTCTGTCCAGGTAAAACCTACATAAAGAAATCCTATACCTGAAAGTATGAGTCCATACATAATTGGTTTATCCAACCTTAACAGGGCAATTGTAATTATACTTACAATGCCGGATACGACTCCAATAATTGCTGCGTACATTTTAAAGATTTTAAATGATGATTATTGATTTGATAAGTTAGTTATAATCCAACATAAGTTTTACTACATTTTTAAACTTATGCCCGTACAGTTTTGATATCCTGTTAAGGCATATCTCTATGGGATATTGAGCTGAACGATCATCATAACTTATTACGGTGGCATTATTAAAATAACCTACTTCTTCCTTTGTAAGGGGGATGCTGGAAAGAACATGTAATTCATCAGCCTTTGCATAATTCTGATCCGCGGTACATAGCAGGGTTAAACCGTATTTGGTATGCACGATAGAGTCGTTAGCAATGCCAGGCATCGGAACAGTGTTTAGTGAGAATGGAAAACTGCGCCCATACGTGTCTAATACACTTGCTAATGTGAATTCATTAATTCCATTTGCGAGCAGAACATCAATTTTCCTGTTTTTGTGAAACATCACTTTCTTCAGGATCCTCATTTTGCTGTTGCCGCTGATTGGAATACTGTTATGATTTACTGTTAGCTCTGCGTGCGGATAATGAATATCTTCAGCGGCTGCACTCATGGTAGCCTTTCCAAATAATTCATTGATTACAGTGAGGCTTCCTTCAACAGCATTGGAAACGCCGGCTGTACTAAAGAGGTTGCCATCTTTTGTAACAGCAATATTTTGCACCCATAAAGGTTTTGAGAAGCCTGGTTTTATGCCTTTAAAATCTGAAGCGTGGCAGGTCAATAGTTTACCATCATATAATCCTGTCGCGGCGGCGGTAGATGCACCATCGCAGATTGACAGGATGCGGGTTTCAGGAGTGAAATGATCTTGTATCCAGGAGATGATCACCGGGTCCTGCTGCGCACCCCTTGCCGACAATGCGGGGATAACGATAACGTCTGCCCGCAACAACATTGAATCGGCTTCCCCGAAAGTAATTTGCGGCAGCAGGTAAAGATCCTTTTTTATAAGGATGGGGCTTTTCGATTTTGCAATTATATACACATTAGCTTTACCTGTTTGATTGAATAAATAAAAGGGAGCAAGCATATCGAAAAGCTCAGTGAGTTTAGTATCCGCAACAATAAAAACATTTTTCTTCCCAGTTTCATGAGTGGGAACCTGCGGCTTGAAGACATTGTTTCCTTTATATGGTACCGGCTGATTGCTAAGGTTGCGAATTGGTGTACATGCGTTGAAGCAGCTTGTTAATAATAAAAACAAAAGGCCCGTTGAGATGAATGAGATTATTTTTTTCATGTAATACATTTTTTGATTAAAATTTACAAGTGAATAAAACCCTGTTCAATAATAATTGAAGGTTAGTTAGAACTCGGCGCATTTACAACTGTTGCCACATGCACAATCTTTGCAACTGCAACATTTATCAGAAGATTTTTTTTTCGGTTTCACAGTTCCTTGCCTGAAACTGATTGCAGTGATGGGATAAGAAATAATTGAAGCATCCAGGTCCAGCCCTGGGTTCTCCATAATTTCAACAGTTTGTTGCGGGGCTTCCAGTTGAACCGTTGTCCTGGTTCCGTGGTTCAATTCCAGCACGGCGCAAACTGGCAGCAAGGCAATGATGAATAATGCCTGGATGGCGAATAAAATTGTTTTCATTTTTCTATATTTTATTTGATTGTTAAGAATGCAAATCTATATCGGTCGTGATCGGCAGGAAAGACAATGAGATGTCAGAAACGGACAAGACAAAAGTGGTTCTACTTTTGCTGATTTGAATGGGCCTCAACCATGCGTCTAAGCTTACAAATTGATTCAAAACATGATCAATGTTTCGAAACCACTGGATATGAAATTTAAATATTTGATCCAGGAAATTCTGTAAAGAATTGGCAAGAAGGATCATTGCATTAAGTTTACTTTACACGAACCAAGGAGTATAATAGTTTTATTGGTTTAGTTTGCATGGTTATCATAAAGCAATTAACATCCTGTGACAGGGACAAACAAATAAATATGCTTCATTCAAAAAAGAATTGCACGGCCCTCTCTCTATTCATCTCGTTGACAATCGTGCTCTCTTTACATTCATGCGGACTACTTCCCTCAAGGGAATTGGATTTTACCAGTAAGGATGGAGTAAGATTTTCTAATTATGATTCAGCCGTGTTAGCAAAGCAGGCAAGGCAGGAGAATAAACCAATGTTTGTGGTGACTTATGCCAATTATTGCTCTTTGTGCAAAAAAATGGAAAAAGATGTTTTTCCTGACCCTGCTGTAGGAATTCTTTTCAATGAAAATTTCATTAATGCCAAAGTAAATGTTGACTCCGTTGCAGGTAAAAACTTAGAAGCGGCATATAACATGAACAGCACTCCAACCTTACTTTTCATTGATGTTGATGGTAAATTGATAAAGAAGATCACTGGGTTTCAACGCAAAGAATCTTTGATCCTGCTTGCCAAAGAGGTTCTAAAAAAATAATCTTATTCCTGATTGATTTTTTTTATTCGCATCGTTGCGAATGATAGCATTGATCAACATAGGGATTATTATGCTGGCGAATAAATAACCGAACTCCCTACGATTTTCATACAAAACATTTTATCCTAAATCCGGGCTTCTGTCCCACGACATTAAAGCCCAATGATGAATGAAGAAATAATTTCCAATTTTTTTATTGCCCTACCCGGAAATCCAACTAAAATATCTTTTTTAATATTTTTTCATGAACAGCTGCATATCCCATCAGCACTTCAATATCGTAAGTAAGCATCCGTATAGCGGGAATGGATTTTTTTAATTTGCTACCGCTTTGCAATTCATGGTTTTTAGTCCAAATAGCGTGCATCTTGTTTTTACTGTTTTTAGTGTTGCTGTTTGACAATCCATTCACCAACTTAAACTTTAAAGCTGCCTTTTGCTGAGCTTCAACCATAACCTTCAATCGTAGACGCAATCCTTCTGCCTTAAATAAATAGCCCCGCATCTTTAGTTGGTGATATTCTTTAAATTCCTGAACTCCTTCGTCATCGAAAGTTTCCTTCACGGGTTTCTTGTTAAAGTCAGGCGCATTTACCAGGTCTTCCAGATCGGCAAGCTTCGCCTTTGCCTCTTTTGGCAATTCCCGTAAGGCTTTCTCTGCCAGGTTGACAAGACTTCTTGAAACGCAGATATAATCAGCAACTTCTTTCTGGCTGAGGCCTGAATTTTTGCGCAACCTGACTAAGTAGTTCATATTTTTTGATTTTGTATCAATAGCGGTTGTACCCATTTTATTTGGGTACAAGTATAGCGGGTACAAATTTAGGGATTTGTTGCAGGCTTGCTGTGTTCATAGCTATACGCTGGCGGTCATGCCCGCAAATGCAACGTCTGTTCAATGGACTGTACCTACTTGTATTGTGAAAGGCAAAACATAGGTTCGACAGCAGCCGCAGACTGAAAAATTTAAAAAAGGGCCAAATAACTGTTCCCCCTACCTTTTAAAAAACGTAGTTATACCCAAATGTTGCAACCAGGTCGTTTGTTTGTTTCTTGTCCTTCACATCGCGTAATTGATTAAGCAAACTCAGGGCTAGGGTATGTTTTTTTCCATAGTTATAATTAAGGCCAAGGCGTGTATTGAAAATGTTATTCTCTTTTGATGTTCCGCTGATAGTTGTATTGTAAGAAGCAACGAGGTTACCCGAAAGTGTTTTAGATAATTTAGAATTGATGGAAACAGTTGGCCCCATGATAGTGAAATCATTTTTAGCAACGGTGTTATGACAATAATTAAATGCTGTCGTAATTCTCGTATTTTTAGGAGCCAATGTCAGTGTATACGATGCGGTTGCATTGTAGAACTGCGAGCCGTTTCCAAATTTTACGATCCCCCCCTGCCTGTCGGCTGCATCTAAAAAACTCAGTAGCAGATTGATGGTATTAGAGGTTTTAGCCGTTTTCTTAAACATATAATTCACATTCAGGTTCGCATTTTTTGATACCTGTGAAAAGTCCTGCAACTCGGTATCCTGGAACTGCGTGGTTTGATTGATAGATTGAAACAATGGATTCACCCGCTGAAAGGTGGTAAAATTTGAATAACCCGCTGTTACATAGAATTTCTGGTTGGGTGCGTAACTGGCAGTAAAAGAACTAACCGCTCTTTTGGTTGAACTGAGCTTTTGCCCATCCAGGTTATCTTTTTGAAAGCCGAGGTTGGCATTGATATTTCCTTTCCCCTTAAGAAACGGCTGAAAAATATCTATGGTAATATTTTCAAGATCATTATTGAAATAGTAAGATCCCATGGTTTGGTAACCCGGGTCTATCCTTTCATAGCCCACACCAATCCTGCTGTTTTTATAAGAATATTTTAACCCTGCTTTTATTGCGTTGTAAATCGAAGTGGAGTTTTTTGTATCAAAAAGATATTTAAGACTGCTGTTTCCCTGGTAGTCGGTAACCGTAGTATCACGCAGGTCTCTTGTTAAAGCGCTGCCTGCATACTCGCCATAGAGTTCAATATTCTTAGCTGGCATATAGTTGACTATGCCGCTTAAAACAAGATTTTGTTGTGGGAATATCTTCAGGCTATCGGGTTTGTCTTTAAGCGAATTTGCATTGTCCTTCGCTGCAAAAGCAATGAAGCCAAGCGTGTATTTTTCTTTTTTGAATTCAATTTTGGCTCCATATCCAAAGCGGCTATACGCCACCGGTATAACCCGGTTGGTGCTATCATATTCCACCGCTTTCTGAAGCCGGCCACCCATCACGTTAAATTTGAATTTTCCTTTGGGATCAAGGTCTATTCCAATTCCCCTGAACTGGTAACCATTCAATGTATAAGGAGAGAAGTTCATGCTGATATCACCGATATGGGCAGTGATCCATTTATATTTGGGACTTACGCTCAACCGTTGTGGTGACTTGGGATAATTGAACTGGTGACCGATATTATTGATGTTAAAAGAAAAGGGAAGATCAATCAACCCGGCTATATTAAGATTAAGATTACCCAGTAAATAATAAGTAAACGGATCCCTGCCACTCCCACCATTGCCATTATAAAAAATAGTATTTGCCGAAAGTCCACCCGATAATTTCCAGCTTTTCTTTAGACCCTTTTCAAGATCAATGGTTTTTTGTGCGGCAACAATGCTGGGATGCATCAATGCAGTTGCGATGAGCACTTTTGTGAACCGGGTTTGTATTCGGGCCATTGTTTTAATTTTTAAAAATGAATCAGCCAATACGAATCTTTAGTTTTTTTGAACCTTGATATCCGTAAGGATATATGAATTGGCTCCTGCTGCTACAAAGCTTTTAATTTTTATAGCGCCACGCCTGCCATCTGCTGTTTGAAATAAAACCACCCGGTTCGTCAGGCCATTGGAGAACGGACTCAAACCACCCGGTGTAGTAAAAATGCTTAGCGACAGCAGGGGCGTTACATCTGCCATGTTATCGAAATCTGCATCCGTAAATACCGGTCCGCATCCACAGGTCTCCTGTGAATTAATCAGTATCGTATGTTGTGCCTGCGGAATTGCATCGAAACCATAGTTTTGAACAGAGTCGGGCGAAATGAATTTGTTATAGGAAAAGCCTGCATCAAAACCAAAGAAAGCAAGGTCTATCCATGCCCCGGAGGTATCAAGGTTATCTGCTGCGGTAAAATTTGTTCTCAATCGCGTAGCGTATAAACTTCCAACACTTCCGTGCGCTGCAAGGATCCCAAACCTCACGTCAGTAATTGTCCTTAAACTGGTATTGGGAAGTACAATAATATTTTTGGTGACTACCTCTGTGTTTTTACTGTTGTCTGCAGTGAGTGTAACTATATAGGAGCCCGGGCCGGCAAAATTAATCGATGGATTTTCTGCAGTAGCATCACTAATCACCCCGCCGTTGCTTGTCCACTGCCAGGTAGTACCACTGATGGTAGAATTGTGCAATTGTGCTGTTAAGGGAGCCTGATAATCATCGTCCTCAAAAGAGGGAATTATTTCAAAATCTGCTGCAAGAGGCGGGGCAACCGTAATCGTTTTGATAGTGGTGAAAGAACTTCCTCCATTGCTTACCGTTAGTGTAATATTGTGATCGCCGGCACTTGTAAAATTCACATCTCCTGGTTGTTGAAGACCAGAGCTGGCGGGAGTGCCCCCGTCGAATGTCCAGGAAAATCCAGTGGCACCCGTAGTTAGATTTTCGACGTGAACAGTAACAGGCGAAAAGTTATTGATGAGAATATCAGCATTAAAATCAATTGTTACGGCACTATCGAGATTGATGCTATACTCTTTGATTTGTGTTTCAAACTCATTGGAGGCTTCGAGTTTTATGATATGTTGGCCCGCTAAATTGAATGCAATTATACCGGGATGCTTTTTTGTGGAAATATAGGGTTCCCCGCCTTCAAAACTCCATTTATAACTGGTAGCCCCGGTGGTATTATTGGTGATGATCACATTCACCGGCACAGTATTACTTGCTGTTTCTTTTTCAGCAGTAAAATCGATCAGTACAGGGATCTTTACTTCCTTGCTGCAGGAAAAAAACAAAAGGGCTGTGATCAATAGAGCAAAAGGGTTTCTTTTCATTTTTATTTAATTGTTCTCCTGATTGAAATAGATTTAATTCTCGCTGATTCCCGATCGTCTGTTTCTGAAGCGGTGAGTGAGTAAACATAAATGGTATTCGCTGCAGCCGTTTTGTCAACAAAGGAAAAAGTATCTGCCGGCACGGTTTTAATTTTTATAAATTTTTCTTCTGATGCTTCCCGCCTGTAGATATTATAGGATTTTCTTCCCATTAATACCTGTGGCCATGTTATGGTTATTCCTTCTGTAGTATTGCGTACATAAAATATTTTCATCGGCATCAAATCACGTTTAGGTAGTATATAGCCTGCTGCATTGCCATAGCCACTTACATCTCCTTTGAAACTTACCGAGGCCACCCTGTATTCATACTCCACTCCTTCGGTAATCAGTGAATCATCGACATAGTTCTGGTTTACCGGTTTTGCTGTTAGGGTAATAAAATCTTTTTCTCCTTTTGCTCTTTTTTGCAAGAGGAATTTTTCAATAGCGTTGTCATTTGTACGCACATCATTCCAGGAAATGCGTACAACACCGTTGACATAATAAAAATCAAGATTGTCTGGCTGTGTAATTTCGATCGCTCTTTCGGGCACAATCCGAACAACCGGTGAATATTCACTGGTATCCTGGCGAAGGTTTTGGGTAAGCACTTTGTAATAGTAAGCTGTCCGTCCACTTAATGAAGCAGCGCTATCCAGGTAGCTTTTGATTTTTATTGGACCTGCAATAAGATCGAAACTCCTCGGCGATGTACCCCTGTAAACATAATACCCATAGAGCGAAGTCTCATCCACCGCATCCCATTTGAGTTGAATGTTATTTTTTGAAACTTCTGCAACAAGGTTAAAAGCTGGCAGGGGCCTTGAAAATTTAGTATAGGTTCCGGCAGTTTGTGCCGGCATTTTTTGTTCTATGCCAATAGCGGGAAGGAACAAGGCTTTCACCTGGTACCTGTAGTTAACGCCCACGGCCATGTTGTAATCTATAAAACTGGTATCTGTAGGCGGTAGTGTTGCCACTGAATCAAGCGTTTTATCATCGCTGTATCTTTTTATTTCAATCCCTGTTATATAAGGCTTTGAAGGCAATGGGTTCCAGGAAAGCCTAACGCCATTTAAGATATCTTGTGAGCGTACACCCAGTATTAAGGGGATGGACTTTTCTTCAATGGCAAAAGCAAATGCAGTGTCCGACACGGGGCCTTCATTGTATATTTCATCCTCTGTTACCATATAAGCGGCCACAGCATCTTCGGGCATGCATCTTTTTGAAAAAGTATAAGTAACCGTGTCTTTTGTTTTATTTACAACAGGAAACAATTTTTTCGCTTCCTTAAACCTGCCATCTTCCGTCACGAATATTTTTGCCCTTGTATTGGCCAGTTCTAACGGGAAGCCATAGCTGATTTTTTTCTTTTTTTGGGAAAGAAGTGGTTTTTCTGACTGACTGCCGGGAGCGGCATTTTTGGGAACCGGCATTTTCCAGGTAATGGTAACAGAGCTATCATAACCTTTCACTGCGGTAACCCTTGGTGCCAGTTGATCCAACTGTTCATTACCCGATTTAGATTGCACCAGCGTATAACCCCAGGGCTCGGTTGTTTTATTCTTTAGCACTCTCGTGATCTTGTACATATAGTGTTCCCCTACTTTTACATTCTTATCTAGGAACACATGGCCCATGGCCTGCCTGGTTTCAACGATCTCGTAGAAAAATGGAAAATCACTTGCCCTGTGATGCGTTTGAAAATATTCAATCAGCATTTTATCGGAAGAGAGCTTAAACACATTCTTTATTTCTACTACCTGGTCGCTGCTGTAAAATGCCTTGAGTGATTTAATATCAGATACCGGTTTTAATTCAGCAATTTTTTTAAACCCGGCTTTTTTCATGTTGTCCGCAATGCTATCATGCAGTATCCTCTCTACAAGGAAATAGGCAGTACTTTCAAACAATGTTTTATCTTTTTCCAGTAATTCCAGATCATTGAAAAGAAAAACATAATTGCCTCTTGGAGAAGCGCCGGATACCAATAGTTTTCCGAAGTCCCTGTTCTGGCTTAATGATGATAGGCTGGCCAACAGGTAAATAACCGAGATTGTAATATTTTTTTTCATTTGCTGTTACTGAGTTTTAAAACTTGCTAAAACTTATTTTGGTAGATTGCCCCTGCCTGTAATCAAAGCTTGCTGCCATACCAAAGCATCCCTTGAAACCAACGCCATAAGGCCAGTTCACACAGGATTCGTCAGTACATTTTAAAAAACATCCCTTTTCCGCATTCTCACGCACCCTCCTGTCACAATCGTCCCAACACGGCTGACAACAATCAACCTTCCAGTAGGTACAGGTCCTGTAATAAGCTGTAACATAGTCGTTACAGCCGGCGGCCTCCCCGTTGATCCCACCCCATATTGCTACTTTCATGTCCGCATTCCCATTGAGATACCAGGCACTGCCATCGTATCCCCCCTGTATTTCTGCATCAACTGTACCTGAACCACCAAGAGATATCATTAATACAGTTAAGTAGGCAGTTGCTTCTGCATGGAGTTGAACTCTTACAAAAAAATAATCTTTGGGACTTAACGGTCTGGGTGGTTTATAAATTAACTGGGCACTTGCACTTGCTTTGAAATCGTAGCCACCAGCCAATAAGGTAATATTTCCCCCATCAGTGTTCACCGTAAGGTCGAAGCTGGCGTGTTGCTCTGGTACATTGGTGGTACCCGAAATATAGAGGCCATTGAGGAAAACCAGGTTGCCGTAACCGGCATTTTCATATTTTGTGCGGTAATCTTTGGCGTCATTATCCACGTAATTAAACCAGTCTCTTGTTTCCTGCGGCGAATACTGGTCATTGTTATTATAGTTTATTCCCAGGACAAGGCGGATATTTCCCTTGAGGATATCACCCATGGAAGTAAGGTTTGCATTCACTCCTAAAAGCATCGACCCGGTTTCAACATTGTTTATTTTCCTGGCAATGCAAAAGAACAAACCTGTAACATACACATCTATTCCTGAGGCAACAGGTATGGTAGTTGATACCTTTATCATGAATCGGCTCTTGCAAAAATCTATGACTGCTTCGCATTTACCCCTTTCCTTATCTTTCATCATTAAGGTGCCCTCAAATTCAACCACGGGCCAGCCGTCGCAATCAATGCCATCAAATATTAATTTTAATGTGGCATCTTTTAGATAACCCACTTCTTTGGTTGTACCGGCAAGCCCCGCATCTCCCGTTATTTTGAAAGTATATTTCTGTTCTGCGGTATTAAAATCGAAGCCGCCGCCGATGCTATGCCATACGATAGGACCGGTTGTAAACGGACCGGCAACTGTTAAGTCGGCCCCCAGTATAATTCCCGAAGGGATCTTGTAAAATTTAAACTTCGCTTCAAATGTTCTTTTTATGGTCACAATAGTTGCGGCCGCTTCAAAACCTATTTTATCTGCACTCAACCCAAGTTTAACGGAGGCCAATACCTCAAGAGCAGGTTCAATGATGTGGATCTCGATCTCATTCATCCTGACCTCGATCTTATTATTTACATTTCCAATAAGGAATGAGCCGCTTCCCGAAGCAGACATCCCTTTAAACGTCGGGGGAAATGAAAGCCCGCCATTGATCCCGATTGCCCAGGATGCATTGGCTTCTTCCAGCGGCTGATCTTCAGGTCCCGCAGCGGCAAATGTATTTTCTGTAACCTCGCCGTTTGTTAGATAAGTATTCATTTCATCTAACGTTTTATTGTACCCGATACTGATAAGCAGGTTGGTGACGCTGATCTTTACAACTTTAAAATCCTTCGTGATATTTGCCCTTGCAGCAAGGAACAAATTCCATTTCCCGAGATCAAGAGAAAATTTTTGAATTTCTATTGGGAAAATAGCTTTCAATCCTTCATTACTACCGCCATCTGACGAGGGGGTTGTACTTGATTGCTCTTTATTGTAGTCGAGTATTCCTGCGGCTTCAATTTTATAAGAAGATTTTGAAGGATCGAGTGAAAAAGAAAGATAATCTTCGGCCCCGGGCGTTTTAAAAACAATTCCCTTCACACTCAGTCCTTTTTTAGTGAGCTTAAAACTACCTGCCAGGGCAAGTCCGCTTGAAGTATAACTCACCGATAAAGTTTTTATGATGGCGGTATCTTGCTTTTCTTTTGTTGTAGGGATCCAGATGCCACCAAACCCAACACCGGGATTTGAAGTTCCAATACCAAGGATACTTATATTCTGTACAAATACCGTTGATTTTTGAAGACCTATTTTCCATGGCTTTGCTTCATTGAGTTCGAAAGTGAATTCCGGTACTTTAAATTCATTATCTATTTTAAACTTTTTAATTTTTACTTTACCCGAGTCGGCCATTTTAGCAGAGATAATAGAATTGAACTTCACGAAACCGGCCAGGTCGAAACCGTCTTTGCTGAATTCGGCGGTGTCTTTTAGATAGAGTTTGAATATTTTATCCACAATAAAATTGAAGGATATAAGTACATGTCCTTTTGCCGTATCACGGTCCTGCGTTAGTACACCAGTAGAAGTATTAAGAGAATTAATAGTATCCCTGGGAAAGACCAGGTTAAATTTCTGGTTGGCCGAAAGTGCATGGATTGGATTATCAGGTGACGAGTAAACGTAGGCAAAAGGTTTCAATCCCTGGTTGGCCAGTTCCTGGTTAGCAGCAATAACACCGGGATCTTTGCTTCGGATTTCGGCATCTTTTAATTTTATCGGGAGCAGAATTACTTTCACACTGGAACCAAAGATGGCTTTCAGTGATGTTCCGCCAATGATACCCTTCTCCCTGTTTTGTGTATTACCTTCTTTTACACCTTTCATGGTGATTTGCGGGTAGCCGGTAACCTCTACCGTTGTAATATCAAATGCTATGGTAGAAATCACAGCCTCTTCAAAAGCAACATTTGCAAGCGGAACAGCATTGCCCTGTTTTTTGCTATCCATCTTTACCGACACACCTATGAAATTGAGCTTTTCATCGCCGAAGTCGGGCGTATAGATATCATTTTTGGTTAACGTTAGTTTTCCTGAAATAACATAGGTTCCAAAACCAGCGGCAGCAACCTTATCAATTTGTACCGGGAAACCTGACATGGTAATGATCTGTGGCATATTCGGGTCACGCATATCGAGTTTATAATTAACCTGCAGATCAGTATAGGTTCTAAAACTTGTATCAGATGAATTATAATTCTTTTGCGAAAAATGATAGTCAAATTCGAGTCCTTTAGGAACAACAAAAGCATATTTACCCTGTGCATTTGTCATTCCTGAGTAAGGCATTCCCACTACATTGATCGACACCGAATCAATTGGTGAACCCGTTGCCCTGTTGGTAACCGTTCCCGATATGATTGCGCCCTCCTGTACAATTACATTAATGGTTCTTATTCCATTACCGATGATATCGAATTCCCCTTCATAATTTGCAAACATTGTTCCGCCGGAAATAGGCTGCACTTCTAACCTGTACCGCCCGGGCAACAGGTTTTTTTGGTAGTAAGTGTCGTCGTCGGGTGTTTCTCCTTCAAAGGCCTGGTCATTGTCTCCCGTTAATATTACTTTAGCTTTGATCAGGTTTCCCTGGAGGAAACCATTACCCTGGAGCCTTACTTTTACTTCAAGCATCCCTTTTTTTACCTGCACTGTTGAACTACCGGCATCTATAACTCCTTTCAACTCGGCATCATACCCGATATAGTTATTAAAATTATTGGCAAGGGTTCCTGTCCCAATACCAAGGATATCTGCCGTAACTGTTCCTCCCGGAAATGAATTGATGACGGCAGCGAATAGCGGCTTTCTTTCAATAGCAAGCTTCCAATCATTAGGGCTTATATTGCCGCTATTAGTAGTGATGTTATCGGTGGTTGCTAAAGAAAGTGTTGTTGTTACCGGGTCGAAGCCGTCTACCCTGAATTCAAGTGATCTTGGGAAATCAAGCGCTTCTGTACTGCTGTTGTTCAATTTAATCATGTAATAGCCACGCAATGATGTTCGTACAGGCGCTACCGGTATTGAACTACCCAACAACGTTACCGATGCATTTGAAACAGGCTCACCCTGCTGATCAACTACACGCCCGGTCACAGTATAGAGATAATTAATGATCGTGATATCTTTCCGGAGTATTTCCGAATTATCGTACACAACGGAATACCAGAATGGTTCGGGGCGGATGGTTTGATCGGTGAGTGATATTTTCACTATTGCACCGGTTTTGAGTGGTGGTAAAGCCGACCGCCCGTAAAAACCCCATCCATCGGAGGTTGTTTCAAATATATATTCGTTCCCTGAGGTATTGGCTGGACTTACATAGTAATCTGAGGGTGCATCATTTTTATTGATGACAATTTTTACCCTTACATCTCTTTGATCGTGGCCCTGGTAAGTGATGCGCCCTTCTACACTTATGTCGAGGTTAAACATGAAAGATTTTTTCAGCAGTTTTACTTTATCGGATGATGCATTATTAATATAACCGCACTGGTTGTTTAAGGGATAGTATACAGCTAGCCGGTCCTGGTAGTTTACCCGTATTACATAATTTTGGCTGGGCAATGCATTGTAAAAGAGTTTTTTGAATTCTTTACCATCGGTAAGTGTTTTAAGTACAATGTAGCTCTGGTAATTATATTGACAACGACTGTCCTCGTTACCGAGACCTGCTGTGCGCATAAAAGGATATTGCAACCAGTCAGCTTCAGCCATTAATACATCAACCGACACCGGGGCTACGCCGTTATAATTGGGAATATATACAGAGGGTTTCAATGAAAGGGTTCTTGCTGAAAGCACATCTGTTCCCAATACATATCCTTGGGGGGTTCTAACAAGTTGTACTGCCTTTTGAAACGCTTTGAATAATCCTGAAGGATGTGAAATTGTCAGGGTAGCATCAGGCAGCAACTTACCGTCATATTGTGAAGGTATTACAATATTATAGGTACCGTTTTCCGCTGTGGTTGTGGTGAGTGAAGTGGACCCATTAGGTTGCCAAGGACTATTAGTTCTATACACAATAGTCAGACTCACACTGGCATGTTGCAGGTTATATTTTGTGTTACCAATCGTATTATTCTCTGCTTTATAAAGCGAATCATCATTGAGTTTTGTTCTCGAAACCAATTCGTCCGCAGAAGGATCAGCTGTTTCTTCCGATAATTTAAATGCCCATACAATCTTACCCGTAACCGCATCGGCGTTTACCGGGTCTATGGCTACCCGGAAAGTATCATAAGGACTGTACACAATTTCTCCGCCCGCATTACACCGGGTACCCACACGGTAATTATATAATTCACCCCTCACAGCTCCCGTAATGGTGTATTGTATTACGTTAGTAGGTGCGGTTATTATTGCCGGATTTGGTTGTTCGGCACTGCTGTATTGAATCATGTATTCAACAGCCCGCGGCATTCCCTGCCACTGAAGATTTACTTTGCCATCCGGTTTGGGAGTGGCAGAGAGGCTTAAGGGAGCTCCGCATCTTTCATTATAAGTAAAAGAGAAAATCTCGCTGTAACCATTGTTCACATAAGTACCTGCCTGGTTAATATCGGCCGTATTGCGGGCCTGTACCCGCCATCCATATCGTTTACCCGGCAACAATAAAGGTTCCCCGGACCCATACTGCAATACCGTGTTGGTAAGCGTTGTTTGATAAAGCGGCTGCGCAGTGAGAAAAGCATCCTGTGGAGAAATATTGTTATCCAGCAACTCGACGAGTTGAAAAGTATATTCTGTAGTGTTGGCAATATTGAGACTATTAAAAAGTTGGGACCATTGAAAAATGATATTAGTAGGGTCATTCAGAATTACATCCATATTATTGGATGGCTGCAGCAAAGTTGGCGGTGCATTCAGGCTAATAGTTGTATAAGAACATTCACTCCTGCCCACTGTAATCCCTGTTCCTATCTCTACCGCTTCAAAACAAAAATCATAAAACCCGGCAGGAAGCTTGTTTGGCTGTGAAAGGCCAATGGCATTGAAATTAGAAGGGTTAAAATAAAATGCCAGCTCATCGGGACCGATTCTCTGTGGAAGACCGGCGGGCAATGAAATGGACGGGTATTGAATATTTTCTTTGCTGGTTATTACAGCGCCAGCTCCCCTGATCTTCATGCGCAGCCTAACGTCGAGTAAAGGCCTTTGCAGATCGGCGTTTGTAATCATTATATATAATTCTGGAGCCGCGGGATTGTAATAATCACTAAGGTATAAAGAAGGTAATCCTACGAGCTGGGGTGTAACCCTTACCGGGTATTGTGCCTGTGATTTCAACAGGAACAATAATAAAAACTGCAGGAGAACAAAAACCCGTTTTAGTTTGCTGTTTGAAACACAAAACAGGTAATGGCCGTTATATTTAAAGAGTTTCCGCATATTGTTGGTCTTGGCTTTTAATGTAAATCTGCCGGTTATTATTGAACAAGAATTTTATACACCATGCTTGATTTAGGCGTTTCTAACAGCAGTGCATAAACGCCTGCTGAAAGGTTAAGATTATACGAAAGTGTATATTCTGAACCATTGTTGGCCCCCCGGTCATTCTCGAGGGAAGATGTTACGAGATTATACAACCGCAACCTGACCCTGCTTATCTCTTTCAATTTTATGTAAACCCTAAACTGCCCGTTATTTGGATTTGGAGTAACGGTGAACTCCCGTATCAGCGGATCATCTACCTGTGTCAGGGGATTAAAAGGTTCAGGCTCTACTACGATCACTTCTTTTTTGGTAGAATCTTCGCAGGAGCCGGAGAATGATTTCATCCCGATGCTGTACGTGCCTGTTTGACTGAAAAGTAATTCAATCATTGTTTGACTTGAACTCTGTACGGTGATATTGGGTGAATTGGGGATGAGCCATTCTACGCTTGCTGGCCTGGGCTCACTGATATTTACCACTCGAACCGTTTGGCCCCTGAAGGCCTGCGTGGATACAATGAATTCGGAAGAGATTTGCTCATTGCTTGCCGAAATAGCAATGGTATCTTTGGAGATGCAACCACCCGTTGTTGTAGTAGCCTCCACAAAATAAGTGCCTGCCTGTGTTATAGCGGCAACCGCTGTTTGTGCCGTAAAACCATTGTCACTTGTCCATGCATATGTTGCCGGTTGGCTTACGGTTGCATCCGCATAATAAGTTTGATTACTACAAATGGTTTTATCCGGACCCAGGTGAATTACTTCTCCCGCCGGATCTATCAATTCAAACGACTTCGAAGCCGTACAGAAGTGGGCATCCGTTATTGAAATAGTATAATTGCCCGCGCACAGGTTTGTAATATTCAGCGAATCGCTTGCATTGCTCCATACAAAATTATATGGAGCTGTTCCGCCCGTGATCCCGCCGTTATAATTCAGCTGTATAAATCCATTACATGATTGCGGGCACAATGGCGGCTGAGCATTTCCATTAATGACCAGTACCTCGGGCCCCAGTATTTGGATAGATGTATCTTTATAGCAACCGTTAGCATCGGTTACACGTAACAGGTAGTTTGCAGCCGAAAGATTGCTAATAGCATCTGTAGTGTCGCTGAAGCCAGCTCTTGTCCAGTAATACTTATAGGGCAGCCCGGTTGTAAAAGCTGTTCCGCCGGAAACAATGGCAATTGCTGATCCATTCGTTCCCCCATAACAAGTAACACTTGTTGTATCCAAAACAATGCTGATAGGATTGGGCGGCTGTAAGATCAATACCGAGTCAAATTTCTGACATAAGAACACGTCCGTAACCGTTACATAATATCTACCTGCCTGCAGGTTGTAAATGGAATCGGTACCATTTCCGGGTATGGTGACCATGGGGCCCGTCCAGGCGCATTGATACGGTTGTGGGCCACCGGCAGGTTCCCCCCCGGCAACCGTTAGCTTTGCCCATCCCTGTGGAATGGAGTTACATAATAAATCAAAATGTGTGCTGGAAGTCGTGATGGGAGGACTCAGGTTTATGATGGTTGTATCCAGCGTAATTGCGCAACCCATCGAATCAATAACTACCACATCATAAGAACCCGCGTGCAGGTTGCTGATACTTTCGGTATTAACCGGACCATTGCTCCAGTAGTAATGATAAGTTGGTGTACCACTGGCCATAAAAGGAGTGCCTCCGTTTATAATTAAATTGATCGATCCTGTTGAAGAATCATTGCACTGCACATCCATAACTGACAAGCTACCGGTAAGCTGTGGGGGCTGCAGCACATCAAACGCTAAAGGAGTGAGAAGGTTTTTTATACAGCCAATGGCGTCAGAGACATTATAAACATAATATGCATTTTCAACCAGGCCGCTGATATAGTTTGAGGCATAAAAAGTATTGGGTGATCCGCCCTCTCCCCAAAGAAAAACATATGGTGCAGTTCCTCCAAACTGGTCGACAAGTACTGAACCGTTAGCAGCTCCATAACAAGTAGGATTGGTAATTAAATATTGGGAGCCGGTTGCAAAAAGATGTTGGTAGGCTACAAAATCAAAAGTTGTATCTGCTGTGCAACCCTCATCATCTGTTACCTCGACATTATAAGTTCCACCATCATCGCCATAGTTGTTTATGATATCCTGTGACGTTCCTGTAAAACCGGATGGCCCGTTCCATAAATAAGAAGTATAATTACCTGTTCCATCCTGAGTTCCGCCAGTGACTGACAGATCGATTGAAATTCGCCTGCCATTCGTATTAAAATTGCAGGTGAGCGAAACCGATGCATTGAAATGTATTTCATCCGGCTCATTGACTGTTCCGGAAAAAACATCCTGGCAGCCTGAAGAATTAGTTACGATGACAGTATAAGTGCCTGCCGCAAGTGAATCCGCATAAATGCCCGTATCTCCGTTGCTCCATAAATAACTCACAATATCCCCCCCATTATCCTCTGAATTCAAAATACCATTGCTTCCGCCATAGCAAGACGTAAGCATGCTAGTTATGGAGAGGTTATTGGCCGGATAATTAAAGTATTGACTGTAAGCGGAGTCAGGAACTATATCACGCACTTTTACTAGGTATTTTCCCGGTGGCAGGTCATTGGCAACACTGTCGGCAGGCAGGTTCAACGCCACTGTATCGTCACCTCCAGTTATATTGTTGTATACCAATTCATACCAGTAATAATCATAAGGAAGCCCGCTTGCATAAGGAGTACCGCCTGCAGCATGTGCAGTAAGATCACCAATGCGGGTACAGGTTGCACCCGCATTTAGCGTGAAGGAAATACTATCAACCACAAGTTGTTGGGATTTTACAGTAGTAAAAAGCGTGCATGCGATCAAAAGCAGTGATACTTTTCTCATAATCAGTATTTATATTGTTCAGCCTTTTTGTAGTCAGGAGGGAGGGATTTGAACGACCGTTTATGGTTACAGTCTTAAACATTACAAAGATGTTCTATACAAATTCCTTTGTCAATCGTTCATTCCAATGATTTTGTAAATAAAAAAAGCCATTTGTCATTGATATCAATGAGGTTTATACCGGTCAATGCAGTAATGGAAAGTTTGGACGTATGCGTTTTTAAATTTATATTGGAATGGATTAACTGCATATGATCATATCAAGGCGCCTCTTTTCCCTTTTTTTACTGATGTTTTTTTATAGCAATAATGCATTTGCACAGGATAGTATTGCTATTGAAACTGTCCGGATGCCTCAAATAACTGTTGACGATGGCCTGTCACAAGGTTTTGTTTATGACGGCTTACAGGATAATGATGGATTTTTATGGTTTGCCACCATGGATGGACTAAACCGTTACGACGGGTATAATTTTATTGTTTATAAACACGACCCCGAGAACCCCTACTCGCTTCCCGAGAATAGCATCAACTGCATTGCGAAGGACGACAAAGACAACCTATGGATAGGAACCAGGACGAAAGGCTTGTATATCATGGATAAAAGAACAGATCGTTTTTACCCGGTACCAATCAGTTCTTCATTGAATAAAGACAACAATTTTAGTATTACCAAAATAACCAGCCTTCAAAACAGGCTCTATATAAAAACCAATGCAGGAATGATGATCTGCCGGACCGGGAAGTTAGCTAATGACGATGTTAGCGTACAAGAACAACAGGTGCATGTAATGCAATTATTTCCCCTAACAAATGAAGATGAATACCAGTTAAGGGTAACAGGGCGTCATTCATTCCTGATTAATAGCTTTGGATCGCTGGAAATATTTGCTGAAGAAAAGAAAGATACAAACTGGACAAGGAAAACATTAACAGCAAACGACCTTGGCATCAAATCATTTGATTGGACCTCGCATTTCTTTTTAATGGATTCTGTCAACAACCTGTTGATCTTTCACCAGGGACACATCTATTTATATAACCTGTTGAAAAAACAAATTAATCTGCTGGCTTCGTACGGCAATCATCGTATCAACGGGTTAACACTGATCAAAAATAAGATCTATACTTGCGCTTACGAGGATGGGGTGGGAAATACACTGTATGAATTTGACCTGATCGATCATAGCTTAAAAAAATATCACCCGGGAAATGATGTTCGCCTTTTACAAGTCATGTTCAAGGACAGGACAGGAGTTTTATGGATACGAACAGATGCCGCAGGGATATGTCTCTTCAACAGCAAGCTGCAGGCATTTAAAGCAGCCCCCTATATGGGTCGTAACGTACTTGGAACAAAAAAAATGATCGTTAACCCTTATGAGAAAGAACTTTCCAGGGGCATTTTTGAATTTTTTCCGAAAGACCGTAGATTTAAAAAACTGCTCTCCAGCAAAGTGTCTGAACAGGAGAAAGATTACAGTCTATTTGATTTTATAGATCACAGGAACAGGTTTTGGAAGGCGAATCATAACGGGACCCACAAAAATATCCTCATTGAGTATGATACTGTCAACAAACAGGTAAGTAAACATGATTTGGGTTTCAAGTACATCCTTCTTTTATTCGAAGATCATGAAAACAGGTTATGGTGTGTTCACAGGGGAGGTGACGAAATGCTGAACATTTATTTGACCCGTTTGGATAAGCAAAATAGCGCAGTAGATCAAACCTGGATCTCGCCGGTGAAAATGATAAATACAGATGGCCGTTTTATAATGGGGCACTGGCAGGATCAACAACAAGTTTTCTGGTTTGCAACTGATGTAGGATTAATTTCTTTTGATCCTTCCCAAACTGATCAAACAAAAATATGGAAGCATTGGAAAAATATTCCTGCTGATAACAGCAGCCTGTCTGCCGATAAACTGATATCTCTTTGCCCTGACCCCCGCGAACCTCAAAAGTATCTATGGTTGGGAACCCGGGGCAGTGGCTTTAACCGTTTTGAAATAGCAACAGGTAAATGTATGCGCTATAGTGAGAAAGACGGCCTCGCAAATAATGTGGCTTATGATATCGTACCTGACGACCTGGGCAACTTATGGATAAGCACCAATATGGGCCTAAGCTGTTTTACGCCGCCTGGCCCGACATTTCCCAAAGGGAAATTCAGGAATTTTACCGAAGAAGATGGTATCGCCGGAAATGAATTCAATGGGCTTACTGGTAAAAAATTATTGACCGGTGAACTCTTTTTCCATGGCGTAAAAGGGACTACCTGGTTTAAACCTGGCGATGTATTGCAGCAGCAGGATGCCGTACCAATTAATTTTATTTCACTAAGCGTGAACAATAAAATACTTCAATGGGAAAAAGATTCATCCGTGATCAACGGAAATATTGCATACAGCAAACAAATCTCTCTCAGACATGACCAGAATATTTTTTCCATTTCTTTTTCTTCCATGGATTTCCGGAATAAAAAAGGGAAACTATATTCTTACTACCTGGAAGGGTTTGATAAGGACTGGACGGAACCATCCCCGCAGCATTCGGTTACCTATACCAACCTAAACCCGGGCTCTTATACATTCTATGTAAGAGGAAGCAATACAGATGGTAAGTGGAATGAAAAAGGTAACAGTATCCATATCGTGATCGTACCTGCATGGTATCAAACCTGGTTCTTCAAAATAGCAACAATTCTTTTTGCAGTTGGGAGTGTTTATTTATTATACCGGTGGCGGCTTGCACAACAAACCAAATTACTACGGGTACGGAATAGTATTGCCAGGGATCTGCATGATGAGATCGGAAGCACGCTCAGCAGCATTTCCTTATCAAGTGCCATTATTCAAAAAAAGATGGACGACAATACAGGAGGAACGGAAGGCCTGTTGAAACAAATAAGTTCCAATACCGATGCCATGATGGAAGCTATGAGTGATATTGTATGGGCCATCAACACAAAAAATGATCGTTTTGAAAATGTGGTCAACCGTATGAGGGCATTTGCGATTGAAATACTGGAACCTAAAGGCTGCGTAATTCATTTTGCCAATAACAAAAACCTCGATGGTCTTAAACTTGACATGGCACAACGAAAAAACCTTTACCTGTTATTTAAAGAAGCTATAAACAATGCAGCAAAATACGCAGCTAGCAGCAACGTCTGGATAGATATCTCTATGAATGAGCACCGGATGTTGGTGTTGAAGATCAAAGATGACGGGAATGGGTTTTCGCTTGCTACTGTTGAGAACGGGAATACGGGTATGGCAGGCAATGGCCTCCCAAATATGCGTAAACGGGCACAGGAATTAAACGGAACATTAAACATTCACGCCGGAAAAGGAATAGGTACGCAAATTATATTAGAGTTCAGGATCTGATAAGGCAATACAGTAAAAATCATTGGAATCAATGATTGTACAATAGGATTATAAAACTCAATTTTACAGCATGCAAGTTTTGAAGGTTGCGATATTTGATGACAACAAGCCCCGCAGAGATCTGTTGCAACTCTTATTAAATACCAGCGATGGATTAACCTGCAGTGGTAAATATGAAGATTGCCGTGATTTGGTCAGTAAGCTTTCAGTTAATTTACCCGATGTGGTATTGATGGATATTGATATGCCTTACGTAAATGGTATTGAAGGCTTGAAGTTGATCCGTAATAATTTTCCAAAGATAAAAGTGTTGATGCAAACTGTATTTGAAGATGATGACAAGATCTTTGATGCAATTATTTCCGGCGCAGATGGATACATGCTGAAAAAAACCAAGCCTGCCAAATTATTGGAGGCTATCGCTGATGTAATGGAAGGTGGAGCACCTATGACGCCAACGGTTGCACGCCAGGTGCTGTTACTTTTTAATAACAGACACCAGCGCATTGAAAAAAAGGATTTCTCCCTTACTACCAGGGAGCAGGAAATTCTTAATTATCTCGTCCAGGGACTTAGCTATAAGATGATCGCGGATAAATGCAATGTTTCTTATCCGACCGTGAACTCACACATCAGCCATATTTATGAAAAGCTGCACGTAAGTTCAGGAACAGAAGCGGTTGCCAAAGCAATCCAGGAAAATATTACAAAAGTAAATGAGAAGCCTGTCCCCGCCCGTTACAAATCTTCGGCATAACGGTCTTGAATTAATTATTAAGCAAATACAAAGGAATTAAAGCATTTAAGCCAAAATTCGAAATTCATCTGGCATAAACGAATTCAAACTTGGTTAATCTACTTAAGCGCAACAAGATGAGGTTTATTATTATTACTACTTTTATTTTCCTTCCGATTATTCTTAAAGCCCAGGACATTTTAATGCTGAAGAACGGGGACGAGATCAAAATAAAAACGTTGGAAATTACGGAGACAAATGTGAAATATAAGAAATGGAATAACCTCGATGGACCCATCTATTCGCAGGATAAAAAAAATATAGTCAAGATTGTTTATGAAAACGGTTCAATCGAAGAATTCAAAAAAGAAGCTGAGCCAGAAGACGATGAAAAACAAGCCGCGGTATTAAAAGCAAGAGATTACATGTTGCAGGAGATAGATAACTTAGGACTCAGGTTTGTAGAATATACCAAGCTGAATGGAGCAATAGTAAATATTTCCGGACAGGACATGTACTGTATAAATTTCAGACTAAGAGTACAGTGTACAAATACAGGCTGGGTTTATGCAGATTTTACGAATAATAAATATCCCGAAGGATTAAAGTTTTTTAATTTAGAAAGACCTGCTTACGTAACAGATTCGTTTCACTTTGGCCCCGGCTTGGAATTGGAGATAATAGGAGTAGATACTTCGGTAAAAACAGATAATGGTTATGAACATGGAAAATATTTCATTAAAACTATTGAGATCAAAGGAGGAAAACGTTCAGCCAGTCCGGTTTTTGGCAGAAAGTATTTTCACATCATTACAATGCAAACAGGCAAAGCACTATCGCTGCAGAATACGACAAATTTTATTGAGCTAAGCAATATTGCTGAAACAGATGACCAGTTATTTTCCTTTGAAGGCCATAATTATTATACGATATACTCTAAAAAAACTGGTGTGCCATTAGAAATACCGGGATCAGATAATAAACAGCAATTCCTGATAAATAAGCAGGGCGAAGATTATTACAGGTTAGTGTCCAGCAACAGTAATAAGGCGCTTGCTGTTGAGAGCAGTGGTAATGCCGGCGTACTCAGATTAACGAAAGGCACAGGTGCTGATAATCAGCTATTCAATTTTATAGTTTCAGGAGAAGCAAGCTCGAGGCACACTCATTATGAACCTCAATGGAGAGCCAATATAAAGAATGAAGAAACTAACGTGGGCGTGGCTGAGATAAATGTTCTTGCGATGATCAATGAAAAATATAATTTTCAGTCAAGGATGTTAGAAACTACAATAATAGATAGCTTCAAAGCAAAATATTGGGACAAAGCTGATAAAAACCGCTTTTATAACTTTACCAATGTTAATAAGAAAAAATTATTTGTGAGATTAAACAGGTCCGAACATGCGGTGAACCATCTGTGGGAAAGATACGATTACTATAATGGGATATTGGTTTCTACAGAAACAAAACCCAATGAAGCATATGATGGTATAATAAATTTTGGTATTAAATTTCTTTACATTGATAAAAATGGAGATTTAATTGTTAATAGGTGTATTACATTGCCTGAGGGAAATATAGAAAATACAGAAAGTGTATTTTATAAAAAGAAAGACTAAAAACTGATATACCCGGTAGAAATTTTTTCCAGTACGTTTCTTATCTGCCCAAACCTCTCATCATCATGTTATCAATATACCTAATAGTTTGATTGCAAAAGATATCAGGAAACTTAATTCCCAAGCAAAAGTTTCTGGTGCTGAAGGATCAACAGATTAATAAATATTGTTCAGCTCTCTCATTAGATGCCGTATTGCCAACTACTTTTTGAATAATGATGCAGTAACAAAAAAAGGTTTAAACGCTCTTATTTACGATGCATCTCTCACTTTACCTGATTTTATAACAACGGAAAGCACCTGCCGGCTCATGCGTTTACAGATATCCATAAAACGGAGAGGCCCCGGATAAACCGAGGCCTTTGCGGACCGGACGGGACTCGGCCGGACAGTCAAAATGAATGCGTTATAAGTGATTTTTAGCATTGTTCACCGAATTGGTAACCGAGCTATACAGTTTGATTCACATTGAACAACAAAGAGCTAAAGTGCAAAAATAAAGTTACAATTTCTTAGTTAAAAAGGACCATTTTAATCCACTTTAAAATAAAATACAATTACCAGGAATACACTGAAATTATGCTTAAAATGAATTTACTAATTCAACATAGATATTAGTAAAATATTAGCCCAACTTTTGTTCCAGCATCGCCTTCCAGGACACAAAACCGCTTTTCATATCCGCATAATCATGCATAATCCGACTAAAATTATCATGCTCTTTACTAAGATAATCGAGTTTACTTGTTGCCTTTATTTCATTGAGAATTACTTCAATTTCTTTTAGCCCTTTTCGCAAAGCATCTATTGATTTTTCAAAATGCCAGAGATAAGTGGCTTCTTCACTATTAAGGGTTTCCCAAACAATATGATACTTTTTGTCCCCGGCAATTAAAAACAAAAAAGAAAATGGATTTATCACAAACCGAATTTTTAGAACCGACGATTGATGATGAGAAGATAAATATTTTATTTGGTGGTAATGTTTTGAGTCTTTAATATTTAAAATATCATCTATTAACCCCTGATCGGACTTAAATATCTTTTCAGCATTTTTTTTCTGGCTCAATAAATTATCAAGTGTATTTATTATTGACGAATCTTTTGGTTTCCCTTTGAATGTTAGTATCTCCTTTTTCACAAATTCAAATCGCACACTATCAATAATACTACTGTTGATTTTATTAACATCATCGGAACTTGCACTTGCAGAAATAATTTGTGTACCTGAATACTGAATTTCAATTTCAACAGTAATTAATTTCTTCTTCAAAATTTTAATAAAATATTCTTTAATTGCTTCAAACTCAGGTCTTATATCTAGATTCTCAATTTCAAACTTAATTTCCTGGTCAAATTCTATAATAAATACAGAAAAGCAAACGCAAGCATTAGAGAATTGAATTTTATTAAATGGAACTTTCATAGTTTTTATAACCGTCTTTTCAATTGAATGGGTTGTTTTATTTTCAATCGGCTTAAGGATGTCATAACTAACTATGGTTTCTGTACTTTGATTGACAAAGAATACTTGTTTAAGTTCTACAGCCCGTAATAGATTACCAGTATCAATAGTTCGAAATTTAATTTTATCAATTATTAAAAATTGTAGTGAGCCTTGCTTGCCGGTAACTAAATCCGTCTTTGCATTATAGTCTATAATCTCAGTCATCAGCTCCCCGCGTTCATCATCATAATTTAGAACCCGGACTTTCCATACTATTTCTTCTTTGAATCTTTCAACATTTACAGGGAAATCCAAGCAGCTTATTGGCAAAACATAATCATCTGAATTTACAAAAAAACTCGTTCCACTAAAAATCAAATTCAACTCATCAAACTTTTTTAGCATCCCGGTTTTCATCAGTTTTTTATAATACTGATTTCTTTTTCTGAATTGATTTTCCAAATAATCAATATAAATATCCCTATAGTCATAAATGACAGGAGTAATTTCTGTGCGTTGTACCCGCCCCATATATTGTATCAATTTCCCTTCAAAAGCAAAAGGGTAGGCAAGTATTAAACATTCCAGGTTATCAATATCCGCTCCTTCACCAAGGAATTGCCCTGTAGAAATTAAAATTTGAAAATGGCCTTCTTTAATTTGATTGAATTTTGATTTTCTTACCGATTCTGAATCTTCGCCAGAAATGATTAATACTTCATGGCTATTTTTCAGGTATTGATATAACGTTTCAATATGGGCTTTTCTTTCCGTGAGCACGAGCACTTTTTTACCTGTATTTGCTTCTGTTTTTATATCATCGATAATTAACCTGTTTCTTTCAGAATCATGAATCAGTATTTGATAAAGCGTTTCTGTTTTATCAGTCCTAGAATCAAATGGAATCCGCAAATCGGTTTCCCGGATTATGATTGATACTTTATTTGGAGATGAAGCATTCTTCATAGGATATTTCACTTCATGAATAACATCTCCAATGTGAATAAAGATTAGTTTCTCATCATTATTTTTTCTTACAGGCGTTGCAGTTAAACCATATAAATAGAAAGAATTAAACCGTCGGATAACCTGCCTAAATGTTTTGGCAGGTACATGATGACATTCGTCAATTATTATTGTACCAAAAGAGCTGAATAACTCATTTGATAACTCTATTGAAACAAGACTCTGCATCATTGCTACTGTAATATGTGTTCCAATCCTTTGTTTCCCCTGCGTAATTTTTCCAATAAAAGGCTCGGCTATGCCTAGAAAAGATTGTATACGCTCAATCCACTGATCGAATAACTGTTTACGATGAACAATTATTAATGTTGGTTGTTTTTTGGAAGCAACAATTCCAAGTCCCATAATAGTCTTGCCAGAACCCGGAGGTGCGACAATAATACCCATCTCCTTTTTCTTAGCAATGTCAAGTACTTCTTGCTGGAATTCATACAAAGATGTTTTAAATGAGAAATTAACTTCTGAAAGTTTTTTGCGTTCGTCAATCAGGCTATAGGGAATTTTTTGTTCATTAAAGAACCGAAGTAGTTTACCGACAAATCCTTTTGGCAATAAAACAAGCCCATCTTTTTCTTCTAACATTTTAAAATAAGACTCAATACCAAAAGTGCTTTTACCAAGTTTCTTTTTAATAATATATTCAGTGTTAGTAATATTAAGGTTATCTCTCAAAAAAATTATCACCTCAGATAACAATTGATTTCTTCGAATTATAATTTGATTGTTTAAGACAACCTGAACTTCATCGTTAGATAACAATTTATTTTCAACAAGAAGTTGATCATCATTTATTGGATTTGAGATTGATTTAAAGATTGTATCCAAATGATTAACCTGAGTTCTTTGTATATTTTTCAAGAAGGTCCACTGATCTTCAAAGACCATCAAATTCATGGGATCGATAAAGCAAGAATTATTTTGTTCTACTGCTTTCTTTTGCAATGGCAACGATATAAGATTTCCTAGCCCTTTGGCCGAGTGATAATCCTGGTTAGGGAACAGCCTGTCATAATTAGAGTTTTTATCAAACATTGAAATGATAGCGGATAATTCCAAAATATTCAAAACTATCTTTCTACTTTTATAGGCAGGATAATTTGTATCAAAAAAAATCCAAACATGGCCTCCTTTTCCACTTCGTGAACGTTCCAGGTAAGCTGGAATCTTATAGAGGTCACAAGCTTCCATAAAAATCCTACATTCCTCAATCCAACTTTTTTTACTGGTCAAACTTTCATCAAAATCAGCAACAAGAAACCAGGAAGAATTGTCCGGTAATAAAGGATACAGTCCGATTACTTCTTTACCGGATAAGTGATTGCTAATTCTTTGTTCCGTTAATTTTGAAAACTGTTTGTTGGGGAAATCTTTTAATGTGCCGCCTCTTTCTTTATGTTTTAAAAATTCTTGCCAGTTTAAATCATACGCCGGCATGTACCCGCTTTTACTACCTTTTTCCCATCGAATAGCAAATGCATCTTCTCTTCCTTTAAAAAGGGATTGAAAAATCGTCATTTGTTCATTTGAAAAAGGCATATTTAAAATTCGTTCATAGACAGAATGAATAGCGTAGTTTACAAATATATACCTGTAATTAAATACATTATTCAGTTATTCCTGTTAGCATCTCGGTCAGCCAATCCATCGCAACTGACAATACAAAATCATTACCTGATTGCATATTCCGGGCAAAGATGCTCTGATCACCCTGACTAATGTGATTTGCAAGAATGCGTATTATTCTTTCTTTTAAAACAGTATTTGATTCGACAGTATTTTTTATTCCCCGGCCGATAACCCTGGCTGCAGCTTTTTGAAGTGTAAAATTTTCGTTCTCAAAAAGATCAGCATGATTCGCATAAATAGTATCTGACTTCAGATCAAAATAGTTCTGTATGATACTGGCAATATCTCCTGGATCTTTTAATCGTTGTTCAGGTCTATCATCAAATGATATGAGTTTGAGTAAAACTATTGATGATAAAGTTGCCACTGAGAATGCATGCCCATTCCCAAATTCAATTATTTCTGTACCTGAGTTATATACTTCTTGAAATCCATTAACCTTGATAGAGGTCAGTCCTTCGCCGGACATATTTATTTTATTATCTATTTCTATTTCACCAAATGGAAGTACATCCACAACAAGTCCTTCGGGAGAGATTATTGTAAATGCATTTGTATTTGATTCAACAAAGTTCTTTTGCTGCACCAGGTATTCTTTTAATTTATTATAATCCTCATGATCTGCAATGAACACGGCGAAATCTATATCCCTGGTTGCTGTAGAATTGGCATTTCCTTTGGCATACCATATGTCTCTTGCAATTGCTCCAATTAAATAAAAGTCTATAGACAATTTTCCAAAAGCATCTTCCAATGCATCGAAAACCGGTTTCAATAAGCCTTGCCTTATATTATATAAACTCATTTTTCAGATGTCTATCAAATATCTTTTTAGCTATCTCCTGGCATCTTGGGTCACCGGTTAAAATTAAATCAACATAGACTAACAAAGGCGGGGCAATCGCTTTTTTCCATTGTGCCGGATGGTTCCAAAATTTTTGATATACCTTAATTTTACCACCCGGGTCCGGTACAGCTTTAAACTGCTTCATTATGTCTGCTTTTTTCTTTGTGGTATATATCGTTAGATTGGCTGGATTTAAATCATCAGTTAAAATATCACCAGCCGGCTCTCCACCCCAAATAGTATCTTGCCCTTCTACACGTATTTTTCTCCAGTTATTAAATTCTTCTGTTTTTGCAAATCTAAAATTGCCAACGTGCAAAGCTGGTTTTAATATTTCGGCGAAACCATTCATCCATCGATCTAACAATTCATTTTTCTTTTGTAATTTCTTTCTTTTATTATCTAACTGCAATACATAGCCCATATCTTTTAGACCCGTCATTACATTATTAATATTACCCAATCCCACTTCAGCCATTTTTGCCAGTTCTCTGTAAGGAAGATTTATTAATTCTTCATCCAACAATAAATGAAACACAACTTTAAGACCCGCTTTCGTAAATGCCCGGTTAGTTAATTTATATGCTTTTTTTTCATTCTTTTTGCCATCAATCAAAATAACCAGGTCGTGATAGTTAATATAGGCATTGCCTGCATCATCTAAGTAAGCAATATTTTGTTTACGGAGCTCTTCTTTTAATTTTGGAAAAATAGTTTCTGCTATTACAAGCAAAGGATTATACTTGATTGCTTGTTCGGTAATGGCTGGTAAATGATGAGTCCTTAACTCTCTTTTTGCCTCAATAAAAAATAGTGTTTTCTTATCCTTCATTATAAAATCAACTGTTCCATCAATAAACTTATCCTTTACAGCAGGAGTGAATTTTGTTCTCACCCCTGTTGTATTCTGCAGGTGTTCCAGCGCATGTATAATGATATGTTGTTCTGTCTTGTTCATTTTATTGCTCTGTTCACGTAACGTGAACAAGCAAATATAGTGAACAAAGTTTAAATACGGAAGGCTCAACAGAAATAAATAGACCTGAAAATCAATGCGATAGCAATTCCTGGAACAGTATTATAAAAAATAACAGCGATCCTTACGCTTAAAATTGACGTCTATTTTTGATCAACACTAAAAAGAATAAAATATGCGTCATCCCATCAAGTTAATTATTAAAAAAGGAAAAGTACGTAAAGACGGCACAAGTTTAATTTTCCTGCAGTATTGTTATTCACCAACAAAAAGAATTTTAATTGGATCCGATATTGGAGTTCCCCAAAGATACTGGATCAAAAAAACAAGTTCAATTTCAAACCTGCTTCCAGTTGAATATGGAAACCCGGAAAAATTACAAGCCGCCTTAAGGGAGAAACTTCGACGTGCAGAAAAACTCATAGACTATGCTTTATATCACGCCAACACCTGCCCGGTAGAATTTATTAAAAAGAATTTTAATCAGGTTGGTGATCATTATTTCTTAGATCAGGAAACCAATCGCCAAAAACTAGATGTTTTTCATCAGATCGAAAAGTATATACGAGATAAAAAAGATTTGGTGCAGCCAAGCACACTAACGACTATAAGAAGCATGAAGAAACATCTATTATGTTTCCAGGAATATAAAAAGATGTCGCTAACTTTTGATTCTTTCGATGCATACTTTTATGAACACTTTACAAGATACCTGGTATTTGAAGTACCACTTCTCAGAAGAAATAAACTTCTCAAGGGGCTTAAAATAAATACAGTTGGAAAAACCATAAAACACTTTAAGTCTTTTTTAAAAGACAGGATGGCAAGAAAGATAATCCCCTACGCTGACCTTAGTTTTTTAAAATGCATGGAAGAAGAAGTGGATGCAGTTTATTTAAGTTGGCCTGAATTATCAAAAGTCTATCATCTTGATTTATCTGCAAACCATGCTTAATAAAATATCGTGATCTATTTGTTTTAGGTTGTTGAACAGGATTTAGGTTCAGTGATTATTCCAATATCCAGCAAAATGAAATACGAGATGGAATGCTTTATACTGTTCAAAAGAAAACACTTACTAGTGTGATTGTTCCTTTAAGAGAGGATGCAAGGCGCATATTGGTTGATAAGTATGAAATGCAGATGCCGAAAGTGAGCATGGTAAATTTCAACTATTATATAAAAGAAGTAATCAGGTTAGCAGGTATCACTGAACAGGTTAAAATTTGTCACAGAAGAGGAAATCAAATAATTGAAGAAACGAGACCAAAGTATACCTGGATTTCCTCGCATACGGCACGCCGTTCTTTTTGTACAAATGAATACCTCGCCGGTACGCCAAGTGACCTGATAATGGCTATCAGCGGGCATCGCACAGAGAAAGCATTTCGAACATATATTAAAGCTGATAAAATTAAAAAGGCTTCAATGATAAAAGAATTGTGGGATACGAGACCAACTCTTTAAATTTTAGTCGACCAGGAAGTAGACCAATAATGACGAAACCCGCTACAGTAGCGGGTTTCAATCATTTTGCTGGCGGACCGGACGGGACTCGAACCCGCGACCTCTGCCGTGACAGGGCAGCATTCTAACCAACTGAACTACCGATCCTTCGAAT
>JBDSBG010000004.1:0-7907 GCA_039921685.1 Ferruginibacter sp. | reverse complement strand
CGAGCAAATAGAAATCATAGAACACGGACAAACCGGTGATTTTGCATTGGTTCCATTTCAGCAAAAGCTGGAACAATCCAATTTATATCCCTTAAGGCCTACGCAAGTTGAAATTTTCCAGGTAAATATTGGGAAAATGTGCAATCAAACTTGCGGGCATTGCCATGTAGATGCAGGTCCGGACAGAAAGGAAATAATGACCAAAGAAACTATGCAGCAGTGCATTGATGTTTTAAAACAAAATCCCGAATTAAAAACAGTTGATATCACAGGCGGAGCACCGGAGATGAACCCAAACTTCAGGTGGTTTATAGAAGAAATTGCAAAACTTAACAGGCATATTATTGTGCGTTGCAACCTCACCATTATTCTTGCCAATAAAAAGTATCACGACCTGCCACAGTTCTATAAACAATATTGCATAGAAGTAATTTCATCACTTCCCTTTTACACACAGGACAGAACCGACAGGCAGCGTGGCAATGGTGTATTTGAAGACAGCATTAAAGCGCTTCAAATGCTGAATAATGTTGGATATGGAAAGGAAGAAACAGGATTGATATTAAACCTTGTTTACAATCCCGCCGGTGCATTTTTGCCCCCTTCTCAATCTGCGTTACAGACAGAATACAAGCAGGCATTAATGCAAAGGTTTGGCATTGAGTTCAACAGTTTATTTGCTATTACTAATCTACCTATCAGCCGCTATTTGGACTACCTCTTAACAAGCGGGAATTACGAATCATATATGGAAAAGCTGGTAAATGCTTACAACCCTTTAGCTGCTGCAAATGTGATGTGTCGCAATACGGTTTCTATTGGTTGGGACGGCTATTTATATGATTGTGATTTTAACCAGATGCTGGAACTAAAAGTGAATGGAAAGAGCAAGCATATCAATGAGTTTAAAATAGACAATTTAAAGAGCAGGGAAATTATCATTGGGCAACACTGCTATGGATGCACCGCAGGCTCGGGTTCGAGCTGTGGTGGCGCTGTTGCATAAATAACTTAATAAATATGGAAGCATTCATTGAAACAAGGGATTATTTAATAGCGCAGGGGATTAAAGAACCTGCGATAGCGATTGTGTTGGGAACAGGTTTGCACCAGTTACTCAATCATGTAAATGTCATTAAAATAATTCCCTATGCAGAGATTCCTAACTTTCCTGTTTCTACAGTAGAGTTCCATAAAGGCAACCTCGTTTATGGAACCATCGACGAAAAACATATATTGATTATGCAGGGACGTTTTCATGCCTATGAGGGTTATACTTTGGAGCAAATTGTTTTTCCAATCAGGGTGATGAAGTTATTGGGAGTACAAAAGCTTTTTTTATCCAATGCGGCTGGTGGCATCAATCTCAATTTTAAAAAAGGAGAGTTGGTCTTGATAGATGATCACATCAATCTGCTTACTGGTAATCCATTAAGCGGAAAGAACTTTGATGAATTAGGTTCACGTTTTCCTGACATGAGTGAACCCTATGATATTGAGTTGAAAAAATTATTACAAAAAAAGGCAAGTGAATTGAACATTGTGTTGCAGAAAGGCATTTATGCAGCCGTGCATGGTCCAAACCTTGAAACAAAAGCAGAATACCGTTACCTTAAAATTATTGGTGCAGATATGGTAGGCATGTCAACTGTTCCTGAAGTGATTGCTGCTGTTCACATGCAGCTACCTTGCGTAGCAGTTTCAGTTATCACAGATGAATGCGACCCTGATAACCTGAACCCGATAAACATTGCCGAAATAATTGCCGTAGCAGCAAAAGCAGACAGTAAACTGTCGCAGTTATTTGTTGATGCAATAAAAGAATTATCATGAAGCAGGCATTAATCATATTTGCAAAAAATCCTGAAGTTGGTAAAGTAAAAACAAGGCTCGCTGCATCAATAGGAAATGAAGCAGCGCTGGCTGTATATCATCAACTGTTGCTTCACACAGTTTCTGCTACTGAATATTTACTTGTTGACAAGTTTGTATTTTATTCGGATTACATTCAACAGGAAGATATATGGTGTAACAAGCATTATTTTAAAGAATTACAGCAAGGAATTGACTTAGGAGAAAGAATGAAAAATGCCTTCGCTTTAATTTTTCAAAAAGGTTATGACAAAATTGCAATTATTGGAACCGATTGCCCCGGTTTAAATGCAGAAATAATCATGAATACCTTTGCTTGTCTGCAATACAATGATGTAGCAATTGGCCCTGCCGAAGATGGCGGGTATTATTTATTAGCTATAAATAAGCTGCACGATGAACTTTTTGAAGGCATTAAGTGGAGCACTGACAATGTATTTAATATTACCATCAGCAAATGTGATGCTTTACATTTAACGCACTATTTATTACCCGTACTGAACGATGTTGATGAGGAGAAAGATTTACAAACATTTAAACTGCAAAGGCAATGAAAGAACAGCTTTTATTTGTGTACAATGCCAATAGTGACCTGTTCAGCACGGTAACAGACTTTGCCCATAAAATATTATCACCATCAACGTATGATTGCCATTTGTGTGCATTAACCTATGGAAGTGTAACAATGAAACGGGATTGGAAAATGTTTATTGAAGGCCTTCCACTTAAAACAGTATTTCTCCATAAAGATGAATTTAAAACGAAATACAAAACCGAAGCTGATTTTCCTTCAATATTTATCACAGAAAAAGAAACAAACAAATTACTAATAACAAAGCAGGAATTAGTAAGCTGTAACTCTTTGGAAGAACTAAAAAATTTGGTAACCGAAAAATTGAAATTGCATGATCAGCATCATCATCCCAACCTACAATGAAGCTGATCAAATTGAGCAAACCATCAGTAAAATATATGCAGGTAAAGGCTTTTGTGAAACAGAAATTATTGTGGTGGATGGTGGTAGTACTGATGATACCATCAGCATTGCCAAAAATTGTGGAGCCATTGTTATAAAGAGTGAACGAAAAGGGAGGGCAGCACAACTGAACACAGGTGCATCAATCGCTAATTATGAAGTCCTTTACTTTCTCCATGCTGATAGTATTCCACCAAATGATTTCGCTTCGCAGATACTGAATGCATGCAATGAAGCTGTGCAGAGCGGCTGCTTCCGTCTTGCATTTGATTATGACCATTGGTTTTTAAAAGCCAATGCATGGTTCACCAGGTTTAATGTAAATGCAATTCGTTTTGGAGACCAGAGTTTATTTGTTACGAAAGGCGTTTTTCAAAAGGCAGGCGGCTTTAAAGAAGATTTGGAGCTGATGGAAGACCAGGAAATTGTTCACCGCCTGAAGAAGTTTGGAAGGTTTAAAGTTTTGAATGATGTTGTTATTACATCTGCCAGAAAATATATGGATAACGGTATTTACCGGATGCAGGGTATTTTTTTCCATATATGGGCAATGTACTATTTAGGCTATTCACAGGATCGAATGCTGAAAACATACAGGCGATTAATCAGGAAACATAAATTATAAAGCTTCAGCTAATGGAATTGTGGGAAACATTTAAAGAATGGTTTTTAAATTTGGGTGAAAAGTATCATGTAAATCCTTACATCTTTGGAAGCATCTATTTAGGTGCTATTCCCTTTTTCTTTATTTTTCTTTACCGGACAATAAGAAATATTAAAAATAAAAAATCAATCGTTCTTCCTGCTTTACTAACAAGCTTCTTTTTTATATCTGCATACCTCTACCTTATTATCATTGGTAGAAATATCCCCGTTTGGGTATATATTTTTATTGGCTTAGTGGTTATTTATGGAACATATTCTACTATCAAAAAAATAAAGGAGAAAACAAAAGATGAAACCAAATGACGAGAATGCAAAGCTGCCTGTTGAGCAAAGGCCTTTTAGAATTTTAATCATTTCCGGCTCCAACAGAAGGCAATATAACTGCCCCGGTGTGGATAGCAAATCGAGAACGCTCATGCTTAAAATGGCAGACATGCTGCCGCAGGATTGGGAAATAGATTACGAAGACCTGGGCAATGTGTATGCAAGGGAACACATTCAGAGTTGCAATGCCTGTGTTTCCACTTCAATGGCTTTATGTGTGTGGCCCTGCAACTGTTACGAGAAAGACAGTAATAAAGAGCCTGACCTGATGTGGAATTTAGACCTTTATTCAAGGCTTGATATGGCAGATGCCTGGGCTATTATTGGCCCCGTTAACTGGTATAGTTGCAGCAGCAATTTGAAATTAATGTTCGACAGGTTAGTTTGTATGAATGGTGGTAACCCGGATGAAAAAACTATTGACCACAAGAACCCCGAAAAAGCAATGGCATTGGAACATATGGAAGAATGGGAAAACCTTAGCCTCAATCATCTGGAAGGAAGAACAGCCGCTTTCTTTTGTTATGGAGATGATGGTGGCGATGAATTTGGTGAAGATGGAACTCCAAAATTGCTTCGGCATAAAAAATATTTTGATCCTAATGAAGAACCATTTACCAATGACCGTCTGGCGTACCAATCACTTGTTTGGCAATGCAGGTATGGTGGTGTTGAAGTGCCGGACAATTTGTGGACCTATCAATTAATAGGAAAAGATAAAAAGTACAGCGATGCCCAGGCTGAAGACATGATTAAGGAAAAGGAATTCATGTCTTCATTTAAAAATTGGGTTCAAAACTTTGAAACATTTGTAACACAGAAAGGTAAAGTGCCGCCAGGCAAATACAGGGCCTTTGGCTATAAGCCACCAAAACATATTTGGGCAAATGTACAAGACGGGATAAGATATTTTAAAATGATGGTAGGCAAACCTCCCAAAGGTTCTTCTCCACAAATTCAGGAAGATTTAAATTTAAATAAAGATGCCACATGGCACACTAAAAAAGGGGAAGGTGAAAAATTAAGAGATAATGATTAAAGCTATTTTTGATACATACGGCACAGCAATTTTACTTGGGTTACTCGTCATACTCATCCTCCTGGAAACTAAATTTCAATTAAGAAAACGAGTGCAGAGCAGATGGAAAAGAATGTTCATCAACTTCATCGTTTCTATTCCTGCATTTGCACTGCTACGCCTCCTTTTTATCCCCGCCATGTTTTGGCTGGCAACTCAAAACCAGCATTGGCATTTTGGATTTAATTATCTATTTGATTTCCCTTTATTGCTAAAGATGCCGGTAGCCTTTATACTGCTTGATTACAGCAATTATATATGGCATATTTTACTCCACAAACTTCCCATTCTTTGGCGTTTTCATGTTGTACATCATACAGACCTGGATTTAGATATTACTACTGCTTTCCGTTTTCATTTTGGAGAAATGGTAGGCTCAGTAATATTTCGGGGTGCAGCTGTTATATTAGTTGGTGCCTCGCCGATGCTAGTGCTTGTTTATGAAATTGCTTATGAAGCAGCAAATCAATTTCATCATAGTAATGTAAAACTGCCATTCCGGTTTGAGAAAATATTAAACTGTATAATTGTAACGCCACGAATGCATGGCATTCATCACTCAATGATAAAAAAAGAAACTGATAGTAATTATTCCATCATCTTTTCTTTCTGGGATCGCATACATCAAACGGTTCGATTAAATATTCACCAAAATAAAATTGTTACCGGGGTTCCGAATTATGCTGATGAAAGAGAATTAACAATCGGACATCTTTTAAAAATGCCCTTTATGAAAACCCGTCAGTGGAAAAATAATGAAAGAATGTCGGAGAATAATTTCAATCAAATGAAGGAATAGAAAGTATAACGCCAACGCACCAAGTCAGGCACATTTGCAAGGCACACAAAGCCGACACACAATAGCCAACCTTGCAAAAGAGCCTGCCTTGTTCCTACGCCCAGGCAACACTCTGCGGTGCGACACAGACCCACATTGTAGATGAACACGGAGAAAGGGCGAACGTACAACAAAAGTATTTGCAAAAGCAGGGCTGGACGTTGTTATCTTCGGCTGTAGTTCGCTATCAGCTTCAGTTTCGGCTGGACGTTAGAAATTTGGCGTTTAGTTGTTATCTTCAATTTCAGTTTTTCAATCAGCATTTGTTCCGGGCTGGACGTTCAATGAATCCCCTGCCTTCGCAAATACTCGAACGTTGCCTGCAAGCCTAAACGACCATCATCATACTATGAACTTTAAAGGAGGAGTAATAATTATTGGTTCTTTACTTTGGGAGGACACACCACTTAGACAAAAATGGAAGTCTATGAATTTAGAAAGTGTGGACACCAAACGATTTGTTTCTGTTCCTATTCGTTACGGTAGACAGTCTTCAACACGTAACGACACTTACACAATGATTTTTTCAAATAATATTTCTACACAACAAGGGCAAGCTTACATTTCAGGCTTCAAAGACGAAATCAAAAATGCAAGAATTTTAGATAGCCAAGCTTTTGCGTTAGGGGCAGCAGAAGGTTTTTGGACAACAGAAAGTCCCTCTATAAATAAAAGTTGGGGGACAGTTGGTTTATTGGTAAACCCTAACATTGACACAACAGATAAAAGAAATGCAGACGTAGTTCGCAATTGGTGGACACAACTCTATCAAAAATACAGTACGACTTTTGACCATTTGCAATATCGAATTGAAGACAACGAAGTTCCTGTTATCGACAAAAACGGTTTTCTACAAATACCGTGGACAAGTGAAATGGACGACTTTGATTTCTTAATTGCAACACCAGTCGTTCCTAAACCAAAGCGACTTTTGACAGCAAAAGAAATTGCAGAACAAATGACATCAAAAAAATATCGTACGTACTTTGACAAAAACAGGGAGAATAATATTAAGACTTTTCAGGACGACGAAATTTTGGAACATCTAAATGGTTGACGACAAAGGCCAGCAGGCAACAAAAGTATTACTGCAATTGGTCCGGGACGTTGAAGCAATCAGCACCATTGCATCGCTGTACTTTGGTTCGGGCAGACGAGTTTCAACTTAGCTTTTTGTTGTTAACTTCAACTTTATATTTTCAATTGGGCGGCAGTTCCGGGCTGGACGTTATAAAATATCACACCTGCTGCAATACCTGACCGTTGGCTGAAAACTTATCGGACACACCCCAAAATTTATAGCATAATTTAAAGTCTTCATATGGGTTCATTTAAACTTACGACGCTTACCTTTTTTTTGACTCTTTCAATTTGTGTGGGTTATGGACAAACTGAAAAGGATAATGAAAATTCAGATGAGCTAAAAATATTAAAAAACATAAAGCCCTTAAATTATCTCACCCAAAATGTAAAAACAGTAAAACTTCCCCAACGGAAATATGATCCGTCATTTTTTTGTATTGAAATGATAGACTACAAAAAAGGGTTTATAATTAACTCTATTACATCTTATCCCACAGGTAGAAAAGTAGAATTTAATACGAAATTCTTTTATTACAATCCAATTGACAAATCGATTAAGAAAATTTCTATTTCCAAAGCTGATACGATTGAAGCAATAATTTGTTCTGAAAATATTTCGTATTGTTCGTATATTAAAAATGGCAAAAGAGATATTGGCTATTTTAAAAACAATCAGTATGAAAGTTTAATTGACAAAGCTTCAACAGATATTCGAAAACATCTTGACAGTGCCAAATGGATAAAATTAGGGATTGAAAACAACAGACTCTTTATTCTAAGTCCAAATTACCTGTTTAGGCTTTCCAATAAGCATTGGGATATTATGACAACTTATTCTCTTGACGACTTTTACATAAAAACATTAAAGTACCGAAGAAGCATTTCAATGTTGCCAACTAAAAATATTGTCATTAAAAGTAATTCAGTTTATTTTTTACAAGAAGTTGTAGATTCTGTTTCATGTTGACCCACCATTCTGTTTCATGTTGACCCACCGTTCTGGGATGTTGACCCACCTGATTTTTTAGGTTGGTTATTTTAGCCTCCTGAAAATTATTCTGGGATGTTGA
>JBDSBG010000003.1:0-16249 GCA_039921685.1 Ferruginibacter sp. | reverse complement strand
GGAAGGCACACCACAGGGCAGCCCGTTAAGTCCGCTATTATCAAACATTGTTTTAAACGAAGTGGACAAACAATTACAGGCCAGAGGCCACCGGTTTGTGCGGTACGCCGATGATTGCAGCATCTATGTAAGAAGTGAAAAGTCCGCCCAACGGGTATTGGAAACTATCACGGAGTATATAGAGAGCAAACTAAAATTGAAAGTGAACCGGACAAAAAGCAAAGTAAGCCGTCCGTCAAAAAGTACGCTGTTAGGATTTTCATTTTACAGAACGGAGAAAGGCTGGGAAATACGTATTGCTCCAAAATCTTTAAAGAGGATAAAAGCAAAGATGAAGGAGAAAACCAGGCGTAATGTCTCCTCCTCTGTGAAAGAAAAAATAAAGAAAATAGAAGCAGTAATACTTGGATGGGTAAACTACTTTGTAATAGCAAAAGCCAAAGGCAAGATGCAGGAATTAGATGAATTAGTGCGAACGAGACTACGAATAGGAATATGGAAACAATGGAAGAAAGCAAAGACGAAAATGCTGAACCTGCAAAAGTTAGGTATCAAACGTCCAAAGGCTTATGAGTGGAGTTATAGCCGCAAAGGATATTGTCGTATTGCACACAGCCCGATTTTATGCCGGACTCTGAACAACGACTACTTCAAGCGGCTACGTTATATTGGCTTTGCCAATTACTACTATTGGAAAACGGAACACCAAACAAAGTTATTCTAACAAACCGCCGTATACCGAACGGTACGTACGGTGGTGTGAGAGGACAGGTAGCCAACTAATGGCTACCTTCCTACTCGATTATTGATCAATGGGTGCTGTTTTACTTGCCCGTCAGCCATTACCTTGAGCCTTAGTGGCAAATACTTTTAAGATGAATTGTTCCGCGAATTTATTTTTTTGCCACAAAAGACACTAAGTCAGCAAATAACCTAAAGCGTTTTCTTCGTGCTACTTTGAGTCTTTGAGCCTTTGTGGCAAACAATTTTAAGGTGAATATGAATTGATCCGCGGATTTTTTGCCACAGAGGCACTAAGGCACCAAGTAACACAAAGCGTTTTCTTAGTGCCATGAGACTCCATTGTTTAAATTAAAGGGATACTAAAATACTTTGCCTGTTAAGATTTACTTTTATGTGCCATAAAATTGCCGTATTGGATGATCCTTTTGATGGCAGGGCTACTATGAGTAAAGCGAGCAACTTATGAAGATATTTTGGACATATTTAAAGCCATATCGATGGTTGGTGTTATTATCCTTGATATTAGCAGCGGTAGCTCAAATGCTAACTTTATTTGACCCGGTGATCTTTGGAAAGATCATTGATGACTATGCGCTTAACCCAAATGGTAAAAGTGAAACGGAGTTGGTCAACGGCGTTTTATTTTGGTTGGCTGTTGCTACTGGCATTGCAATTTTAGCCCGCCTGGCAAAATCATTCCAGGAGTACCTGCTAAGACTGGTTGTACAGAAATTCGGGATGCAATTATTCAATGATGGGGTTCGCCAGACGCTTAGGTTGTCTTACCAGGAGTATGAAATGCAGCGTAGTGGTGAAACTGTTTCAAACCTGCAAAAAGTAAGAACTGATATAGAACGTTTCTTAAATGCTTTTGTTAACATCATTTTTTCATCAGTTGTTGGTATCTGCTTTCTGATATGGTATGCTGTTACTACCCACTGGGCATTAATTCCCGTCTTTGTTATAGGCGTGCTTGTACTGGGAGGCCTCACCGGCTTGTTGAGTCGTAAGATCAAGTCCACACAACGAACCATCAACAGAGAAACCGCAAGACTGGCAGGAACCATCACAGAATCTTTGAGGAATATTGAACTGGTGAAAAGCCTTGGATTAACCTATCCTGAGATCAGGCGGATGCGTGAATACACTCAGAAGATTTATGATTTGGAGATGATCAAAACAAAAAAGGTTCGATTGCTGTCCTTCTTGCAAGGATCTACATTAAATATTCTAAAGCAATCCATTCTCTTTATTTTACTCTGGCTGATTTTTAGAAAACTGTTGTCTCCAGGGCAATTGATTTCCATGCAAGTTATTATCAACACGATATTTGGGCCATTGCAGGACCTCGGCAATATCATTCTTACTTACCGTGAGGCTGAAGCTGCATTAATGAATTTTGATGACCTGATGAAGAAGCCCGTTGAACAACGACCAGAGGATTCTACTGAAATTGGTGAATTAGCGGCTATTCGTTTCAGTGATGTCATCTTTCGTCATCTCACAGCAACACAGAATGCAATTGATGGTATTTCATTTGAAGCAAAAACGGGTGACACGATTGCTTTTGTAGGTCCATCAGGTTCAGGTAAGTCTACATTGATAAAATTGCTGGTTGGATTGTATATACCCGTAAGCGGCAACATTTATTTGAATGGTATTTCCGTACGTGAGATCAGGTACAATAAGGCAAGGAGGCAGATCGGATTCGTTACACAGGATACACAGTTGTTTGCGGGTACCGTACGGCAGAATCTATTGTTTGCAAAGGCAGACGCTACTGAAGCAGAAATGATGGAAGCTTTGGAAAAATCGTCTGCGCTTCATATCATTTCCCGGTCGGGCAAAGGGCTGGATACCATTTTGGGTGAGGCAGGTATGCGTTTGTCAGGAGGAGAAAAACAAAGGCTCTCGGTAGCGAGGGCATTGCTTCGCAACCCCCGGCTATTGATATTTGATGAAGCAACTTCTGCCCTCGATTCAATTACCGAGAAAGAAATTGCAGAGACCATACAGTCTGTATCATCGCAACGAAAACAAATCATTATACAAATCGCACATCGCCTTTCCACGATCATGCATGTAGATATTATTTATGTTCTGGAGAAAGGTAAAATTGTGGAACGCGGCTCTCACAATGATTTGTTGGAATTAAAAGGCCTCTACTATGCTATGTGGCGGCAGCAGATAGGTGAAAGATCAGGCAGGCCATTAGTTTCGCAATAAAAAATGTAGTTATGACTTTAAAGTTTAGCGAAAGATCGTTCGGGAATCATACATCTATTAAATCGAGTGTAAAAAAACGAAAATGTACAGGGCGCTCAACAGCAATTCTTCAGGAGTTTTGATTCTTTTTATTACCAGAATGCAAGGCGTATAAAATACCGAAAAGAACATTTATCGAATTGTGTTTGATAGTTCCATTATTGATCACTTTCGCTTTGCTTACATTGTATAACCCAAGGTTATCCCTGGCCTCAAATGACAAAGCAATGTTTTTCGTCAAGGGTAACGAAAGGCCCGCTCCCAAAGAGATACCAAAATCAATGCGCTGATCATTATTTATATTATTGGTCTGCCCTGCAGGGAGAACCCCGGCCTTGTTTCCATAAACCTGCTTTAACAGGTAAGCTATATATGGGCCTGCATTGACAAAGTAGTTGATCCTTTTTCCAAAAGTTGCCCGGATCATAACAGGCATTGTAAGGTAGTTCCATCTGGAATAACCATGTACCTTGCCAATTGGCATACCGGTATAATCAGTGGCAACTAAAGAAAATTCAGAACCTTTTCTTTCATATCCAATACTGCTGTGTAGAGAAAATATTTTATTCAAATGATGTTGGTAAAAAATATTGAAAGCATAACCTATGGAATTATTTTGTCTTTGAATAATTTCATTTCCCCTTACAGAGGTCACAGAAGGTCCAGTTTCAATTCCAATACTGGAAATACTCGGTTGACCAACGGCAGAGAACATAAATGCAAAAGTTATCGGAAGGCAAAGGATATTCCTGGTATTCATCACGGAGCCTATTTTTTATTTTTCAGAAATCTTAACAACGAGTTGATTGAGGCTTCAAAATTGACAACTAAAAACAGGAAATACGTGATTTGAAACAATAATTGATCTGCAAAATCCAGATATCATTCACTTTGTTCAATCGGCATCAAATAAGGACATTGAAAGGAAAAAAAAGTGACATGAATATTACCTCAATAACGTCACCGTTCCTGTTAAACTCTTTATTTTTTTATCACCGGTAGCAATGATGTAGACATAAGAGCCAGGCGATTGTTGCATGCCCTTATAGGTTCCATCCCAGGTGGCAGCATTCCCCGTCGAATGAAAAATCAATTGCCCGTAACGGTTATAAACCTGAACATCCGCATTTGGATATGCTTGCAGCCCCGGAATTTCCCAGCGATCATTCAGATAATCCCCATTTGGTGTAAAGGCACTTGGAACATACAGGTCAGTTATCAGCTTCACGTTTACGCTGTCTGTACTGGCACAATGTGTGAAACTGTTGATCGCTGTTACGGTGTAGACTAAAGAACGATCGGGTGAAGTAAGAGGTTCAAGTATTGCATTGTTATCCAGGAAGGTTGCAGGGGTCCATAAAAAATGATGAGCTGACGGATCGTCAATGGTTGCCCTTATGGTTTTACTTGTGCCCGTTTTGACGAGCAGTTCCGGGCCGGCATCAATATTTGGTTTTGCATGAATTGTTATGGTATTCGTGGCGGGAGACGAAGTACAGCCAATTGTGTTCCGTACAATTAAATGGATGGTATAAGTGCCTGCATTGGAATATGGCCTTGTGAAAGGAGGTGTCGATGTTGCGGTTCCATTCCCGAAATCCCATTGCCAGGATGTAATCGACGGATCAGCCATGGCCGAAAAAGAAACAGGCTTCAATTCACATAATGTATCAGTGTCAACCATAAAACCCGCTATAGGGTTAGGGTAGATGACGGGAATTACGTTGGTTGAAGTGTCGCTTTTACAACCATCAACAGATACGGCGTGTTTTACAATGATATTCGCCGCAGTATTTGCATAGGCATGGGTTGCATTATTGTTGGTTGTGCTATTAGAAGTTGATGCATCACCAAAATCCCAAAACCAAACAGATGGCATGTTGTTGTTGTAACTGGTTGCAGAAGTAAACAGGTAATTGCTGCCGATGCACGGATTTCCAGACATCGTAAACGCGGCAGAGGGTTTTTCCCTGACATGGATGACTTTTGTAGTGTCCCCTGTGCAGCCGTTGTCTGCGAATACCCGGTACCGCACATGCTGGTCTGCGGTCATAAAAAGCTTAACTGCATGTTGGGTGGAAACGCTGCTATTATCATCAAAATTCCATAAGTAATTAAAGATATTAAAGCCGGCGGCTGTAGGGATCCCCGTAAAATGTATGCTGTCATTGATACAGTTCAGGGATGATACTGAAAAATCGGCTGAAGGTCCGGCCTTAACCACAACCTTAATGTTCACGGTTTCAGAATGGCTGCAGTTGTCAATCTCCGCCGATTCATAAGTAACGGGAATAAAGTACGTCCCTTGCTGCGAAAAAGTAAAATCCTGCTGCAACGTGTACGTATAATATCTTCTTCCATTGATTAACCCGTTGGCCGTTGGGAGTGGATTTGCGATGATCGAATCTGTATTGGGAGAAAGGCCGCCGCCGGCTTCACTTAATTTCCAATGGATATTGTCTAAAAGATAAGCTGTCCGTATAAAAAATTTAACCTGTGTCCTCGGACAGGTAAACGTATCCGTTAGCCCCGAATTATTGTAAGTGTTTTCAATCTCTGTATAAGCATTTAGATTGTTTACAAGACAACCAACATTGTATCCATAGCTTTCAAAGATGCCAAGCCCATATACAGTTGCCGTAAATGTGGAATCACTGGTGATCGTATGCTGTCCACCCGGACCTGTAAGCCGTGCGACAGCAACAGAATAATTGGCCATTACGGGATGCGCAACAATATTAATTGACGGCAAAGCTGTGCCATCTACCAATAGGGTCGAGAGACCTGCTGTTGGGAGGAGAATATTTACGTAAGTATAATCTATCCCATAATGACGTGAATTATAGAAACGTGCCTGCTTCACACCTTGTTCGATAGGGCTTATGTAAAACATTTCAGGATCTCCGTACCCGTTCAAATTGTTACCTGTACACTGGTTTATGTTCACCATGTATTGAGCTACCAGAATGGGTTTATCGGCTTCAATGTAGTCGCCGGAAGTTCCGGAATATTCGTAAAAGAAATTATTATTTAAACCCGTGAGCACAGTACCATTTCTTTTTACTACGGTTGATTGGTCCTGCACAGCGATGCGGTAAAAATTCAGATTGGGTAATGTTACGTTTGTATTTGTATTGTTTAAAGTATGATAGGTAAGGTAACGGGTTCCCCAGGCACTGGATGGAAAAACCTGTTGCTGCACAAACTCGCCTCCGTCTCCGCTGCATAACCTGATCCCACTTGATCCCGAAAACACCGCGATGGGGTGGCAAGTGCCGTCGGCACCTGTAACAGAAACAATTTTGCTCCCTGTCATATCTTTGCTTGCTCCCGAAGGAGTGCCATCGAAAATAGCTTTGCCAAAAACATTGTAGATCTCACCCTTGTTTAAGTTGACAGTATATGTTTGTCCCATCAACCATCCGCCCTGGGTTGTATCAGTGGGTGTGATTTCTAACCTTGTATTATTTTCAGCCGCGACAACGAAAAACCAGGAATACCAATCCTGCACATTGGATGCTGTTTGAGTATAGTTGAGCGAATAGTAGGTGTAGCCATAGGTTTCCACCGGCATCAACATTGTGGCTCCTGAAAGTTGCGAACGATATTGATGTGCATAAACAACAACAGGTACATCACTTACAATGTGGATGCCATGTGTTGACAGGCCCTCTGACATAATCCGGGCATCCTCAGGCCCGGATTTAGGAACTTCAATCGAATAGTCCACACTGTTAGCCGGGATATTAAGTGTTTGCGTAAAAGTAGTATTGTTTACAGAAACAGTTACAATGGCAGATTCTTCTGTACTTATATAGATGGCGAGCGTTTGCCCGTTTACGGGAGTTTCATTGAAGAAATCATAGTTGTATCCATAGCCAAGCCAGAATTCTTTACCACGGTTTGATTTATCCTGTGCAATAATCTGCGAAGAATAAACAAGCACTGTAATTAAAATGATGATCCTTTTCATGAATTAGTTAAAAACGCACCGATTAATAAAATGGGTAGCCATTTGAAGATGGCCGAATGCAGGTGCAAAATATAGTATTAAAATCACCTGAAATGCAGTCCCACAAAGAATTACAGCGATATCCTTAAAAATGAGCAGAAACACTCATTTTAAAAATGGGGGGTTTATACCTATAATATTATACCGGTGTTTGGGGTAATTTTGACTGCTGAAAGAAAGGAATTTTCCCGCTTTAAATTTTATATCCGAGGTCTTTTCATACAGAAAGAAAGGATCCATTTATTACCAAAATAATTGAGCTTATCATGAAAGAGAAACTTTTTCGTCCAAACCTCCGGGTTTTCTCAGGCTTTCTTCTAATCCTGTTGAGCTTAGGGGCACAATGCCAGCTTAATTCTTCAAAATGGAAGTTCAGCAATCCAAAGCAGTTTGGGTTTACCATCCTCGATGTATCTTTTTATGACGACAACAATGGTATTGCCGTAGGTAATTCTGGCGGTATTGCTAAAACGAGCAATGGCGGTGTTGATTGGAAATATGCTGCATTTACATTTACTGATGCGGAAAATATGAATTATAAGCCTGCCATCTTTGGTGTGCAATACGTAACGCCAACACTTGCTTATGCGGTAGGTGATCATGGTTTATTGGCAAAGAGTACAGATGGGGGGCTAAACTGGTCAGTAGTGAGCAACCCGTTGTTTTCAAACAGTAAAATCATTTACGGATTACATTTTATAAATAAGGACACAGGTTATATCGGTGGAGAGCAAAATAATACACCTGATGCAATGCCCAAATTATACTTTACTAAAAATGGCGGCAGCACCTGGGATTCAATCGCAGCTCCATTGGGGCCTAAAACAAAAATTGGATATATCGCCAATCCATCCTTGCCGCCCCAGATCGTAAACGTAAATGCAAAAGATAAGGAGATACATAAAATCGTTTTTGTAAATGATTCTATTGGTTATGTAGTTGGCAGCGGGACTAATTCAGCTCCTTATAACGATGAGTTTGGTGGCGTCTCGGAGAGCTACGCAGTATCAGCCTGCCTTGTTTGGAAATTTAGGAGTGGAGTGCTGACTGATTATTCGATCAGTAAAGAAAGAACGGGATATGAAGGTATTGCCTGGTTACCTGTTGATGAATCTTCTACGTATAACCCACTGGACCCCGCACAACAAACGATCAAAGCGGTGCAGCCCCTGAGCGATTCATTGATATTAGTAGCTTCTTTCAACAATGCCATTGTGGTAAGAATACATACAGGCGTAAACGATAGTACAGAAAACATTGCTGTTCCGGGAACCTATGATCCAGGGAAATATGATATGCTAAACTATCCCTACCCGCCATTAGGGGCACCTTCAATCCCATCCGTGCAGGTATTGCTTCCTTCAAATATCTGGCAGGCGAAAAAAACTGCAGATCAGTCAATTTTACTTACCAATGGGCAAGGTCAAATTGCTATTTCCAGAGATAGTGGCGCAACCTGGGCAATGCAGCAGGCAATTCCATTAGGAAACTACCACAGTTATAATGATATTTTTGCTATGGAAATTACACCCGGCGGTAAAATATTTGTTTTGGGTGCCAATGGTGTGGAAGCAGATTCTACAAGCGGCGCTGCCTGGACAAGCACGGGCAATTATAAATCAGTAACATTAAATGCCAGTTACCAGGACATCGATTTTTTAGATTGTAATAATGGCGTACTAACTGGTGGTGGCCAGATAACCACGACCATCGACGGCGGAAAGAACTGGATAAATAAAGTAAGGCAGGATTTTGTAGATAATTATATTTATATCAACGGGCTTTCTTATGCAACAGCAACAAAGCTGCTGATGGGAACTTCAATTGGAACCATTTATAATTCTGCTGACCAGGGAACGACCCTTGATCCTATTTTTACAGATCCCTACTATGATGATTTTTCAGGTAACGGGCAAATCACAGGGCTTACAACTTATGGGCCTGATAGCATCTGGGCCTTTGGTTCCCGGGGCGCATGGACAGCAGGTGTTGATGAGAGAACAGTGCTCTTCCGCTCCTTTGATGCGGGCGCTACCTGGGACAGTGTAAAAACTTTTCCCCTGGGCGATAACGCTGCAGCAATATCAAGGGTAAAATTTCCAACAAAAAATATTGGGTATGCTGCCGGTGAAAAGGGAAGGGTGTATAAAACGATTGATGCTGGGGCAAGCTGGACAGATATCAGCCCTTTCCCGGGGCTTAACCAGGACATCTCTTATTCAGGCTTGCAGGCTTTAGACGCTCAGACTATCTTTATTACCGGTAACGGGTATCCGCTAATGCTGATGTACAAATCAACGGATGGTGGGTTAACCTGGACGGATATAAGCCCGAACATGACAAATGTATTTACAGGATATTATAATGCATTAGCCATGCATGATGCAAATAACGGCTATGTAATTGTGGGCGGGGCGTTACTGATAACGAATGATGGTGGTGCAAACTGGGTAGCAGATCAGGGCCCTTCCGGCGGATTTAGTTGTGCGGCATTTAACAACAGGAATGTGCCTGCTGGTACTCCGTTTGAAAACAGGAAATTATTTATTGGAGCTCTTACATTTGGCTTTGGTTCAACACCGGGAGGGCATATTTTGGAATATGGCGATCCGGCTAAAATTGAAGTTTCGTCAAGCGATGCAGTTACGCATGCAAGTTGTACCCAGCCGAATGCCGGTGCCATTACAGTAACTGCAACTGGCGGCATACCTCCTTATAGCTACAGTATAAATGGTGGAGCATTTCAGGCATCAAACATATTTACAGGCCTGGCCGCGGGCCCACAAACCATTGACATCAGGGATTCACAATGTGGTGCATTAACCAAAACGGTAACAATAGGGCAAGGTAATGACTTGGGTTTGACTACAAACACAACTGATACAAGTGTTTGCTCCGGTACACCGGTACAGCTTATGGCAACAAGTGCGGCTACTGCTTACAGTTGGTCGCCGGCTGATGGTTTATCTGATGCAGCAATCAGCAACCCGGTTGCGACATCCAATACAGAAGTTACCTACACAGTAACAGCAACCCTGGGCACCTGCGAACAAACGGCTACCATTAATCTTCATATTAATCCAGGCCCGTTTGCAGATGCAGGGCCTGAAAAAACCATCATCCCCGGCGGGCAGGTACAGTTGGAAGGAAGTGGATCCAACGCAGTTTCTATCTCATGGTCACCCGTAAATACATTAACAGGTTCCAATACTTTTTCTCCATTGGCCAGCCCTGCTGTCAGCACCACTTATACCTTAACCGTTACCGATAATAATAATTGTATCGCAACAGACCAGACAAAAGTTCTTGTTGAGGCATATTGTACCAATCCAATGAATGCCTTTACACCAAACGGGGATGGGAAAAATGATAAGTGGCTTGCAACTATCGGAAGCGGTTGTACGAACCAGGTTTCTGTTGCAGTGTTTAATCGTTATGGCAGTCCTGTCTATAAAAATGATAATTATCAAAATGACTGGGACGGTACCTATCATGGAAAAGCATTGCCAGATGCAACCTATTATTATCTTATTACTTATAAACTAAACAACGGAAAAACCTGGGTTAAAAAGGGAGATGTCACAATCCTGAGATAAAAGATGCCGGGTCAGGTTGCACTTGCGGAAGCAAGCGGTCGATTGAGCCCGGTAATACAAATAAAAAAATACAAAGATGAGAAAGATCATTACAGTAGCCTTGCTTATTCTTGCAATGCTGGCATTATCAAAATCATACGCCCAACAACTGCAAACTTCTACCTTATATGATATGCAAGGTATGATACACAATCCTTCCGCCGCTGGAGTTGGCGAATACAATACAGCAGGAGTTACATACAAAAGCCAGTGGAGCGGAATAACCGGAGCCCCAAAAACAGCAACTGCATTTGGATCTTTCAATTTGTTAAAACAAAAGATTGGTGTTGGTGGGTTTTTTTATAATGATAAAACCGGCCCTACCGCCAGAAATGGTTTACAATTGAATTTGGCAAAACATATTGTGATGAAAAGTGAAGCAAAGTTGTCAATTGGTATTGCACCATGTATTGTACAGTACAGCATTGACCGGAGCAGGTTAACAGAAACCCTTGGCGACGATGCGGCATTGGGCACCGCTGATAATAAAGTAAAATTTGATGTAGCTTTTGGAGTTTCTTATACAGATAAAAGATTCCAGATAGGCGCTTCAGTTTCACAACTAATACAATCAAAAATGGGTTATTATAAGGGCAACTTGTCAGCTACTGATGAAGCCCGGTTTTACAGGCATTATTATCTACATGGGAATTACAACTGGAACGTTGACCAGGTAACAACCATTACACCGAATTTTCTATTAATTTATTTACCGAATGCGCCTACCGAGTTTCAGGTTGGAGCAAAAGTTGAGCATAATAAACTATTGTGGTGGGGTGTTGGCTATCAATCCCGGCAAAGTTATATTTTATCAGCCGGCGTCAACATCAGTAAAAAAATAACCCTTGGTTATGCATTCAATGACTATATAACACCAATAAGCACTTTTGATGGCGGGTCTTATGGGCATGAATTCATTCTTCGATATAATTTTATAAAATAACAGCCATTAGACATTTGTTAACCGTATTTCGGGTCGTTCCCCTTTAATTATATATTGGTATAAGTTCTGCGTTTTTAGTTATACGCCGCAGCCTGGCAGGGTTGCGGCTTTCTTTTAGTGGAAAACCAAAGGATTCAAAATTCTGTATTCCCCTATTTGCTTTCGTATCTCATTTTGTGCCTGGGTGAAATTAAATGCACCCAATGATGGCCGAAAGCTCCTAAAATTTGATTTTGTACATTTACCGGGAGGATTAAACCAAAACCGGTAATTATATGCCAGCTTCAAAATATTTAATATTCAAACATGTAGTTGTTTTGATATTGAATATTGTACTTCATGCCTCTCCATCAAGCGTGCAGGCACAAGCGAATCAATCTTCACAGGAGAATGGCTCGTTAGATTCTGTTGCCATCCTTGACCTGATCAACAAAGGCTCATCGTTAACAGATCAACTGCCCAACGAAGCGCTTCAATACCTGAATGAAGCTTTGGAAAAAAGCAAACGTTCGCATTATACCAAAGGCATTGCTCTCGCTTCAGCAAAATTGGGTAAATGGTATTTTGGAAATGATATTGGCAAGGCGATCAGCCTGGGAAGGCAGGCTTTGCACAGTTATGAAAACAATCAGTGGGCAACTGCCGATAATATTGTGGAGGTACACTTGTTGCTGGCAGAATCTTATGATGAGAGCGGGCAGATCGATTCGTCTGCTTATTTCTATTACCTGCTGAGTGATGAAATTGATGCAGGAAATATCATTGATCCGATATTTGCCATAAGTGTATGTACAAAACTTGCTATTTTTTGGATGAACCTGGACAATGGGGCCCCCAATAAAGAGTATGTAAAAACAACGCAGCGCCTTGTTGAAAAAGCAAAACTGGCTTCCCAACAAATTAAGGACCCTGCAGACGCAGCTTCGAGCATTTATTTTATACAGGGCGCCTATTACCAGGGAACCAAACAATTTGACAGCGCCCGGTATTATTACCTGAAATATATAACAGAAAGGGAAAGGCTGAATAAATTACGTATTACCAGGAAAATATCAACGCTCTTTAATATAGCCGATACTTACCTGCAGGAAAATAACCCTTCAGAAGCCATGAAATACATTAAGTCGATCAGGGAAATTGGAAGGGATCCTCAAAATACAGAGTTCCTCGCTTTTTATTTAACGCTTATCGATTTCCTCACGGGAAAAGCATTGTTCCAGCAAAAGCAATATGCCGAAGCCGCAGCCTTACTTCACAAGGCACAGGAAGAATTGAAAAAGACCGGCAGTCATTTCAGGAATGAAGTGGTAGAAGCTTATAAAATATCCGCCGAATCATATGAAGCACTTCATAACTACAAAAAAGCACTGGAATATAAAAATGTGTATCTAACGTTATACGATAGCCTCAGTAAGAAAGAAAAAGTGGATATGATCAGCAGGTTGGAAATACGATACCGCATTGCTGAAAAAGATAAAGAGCTGGCCATTCAAAGACTCACTCTTGCGGATATCGAAAGTAAGGTGCGTTATAAAAATTTCTGGATCATTGGCATACTGTTACTTACTTCTTTAGCTGTACTGATCTTTGGTTTGTGGCGGAATAAAAATATTGACAAACAAAAGCTCCAACAGCAAAACATCGATAACCTACAACAAAAAATAAAAATTGAAGGCTTAAATGCAAGTATTGCCGGTGAGGAAAAAGAAAGAACCCGCATGGCAAGAGAGTTACATGATGGCATAGGTGGTTTATTATCTGCGGCTAAAATGAACTTTGAATTGCTGAAAAATAAAATCCCTGTTGATAATAAGTCCGATTTTGCCGATGGCGTTGAATTACTGGAAACGGCAGGAATAGAACTACGACAGGTGGCCAGTAACCTGATGCCGGAAATATTATTGCAGGAAGGACTTGTGGTGGCCATATCGTCATTTTGTGAGCGGATGGCCCGTAAGAGTAACACCCGAATCACATTTCAGTCTTTTGGTACACAAAAGCATATCGGGCAGCAAAAGGATCTGCCGATTTACCGGGTATTACAGGAATTGATTCATAATATTGTAAAACATGCAAAGGCAAAAACGGCGCTGGTACAGCTCAATTTCCAGGAAGATAATGGGTTGAGCATTACTGTTGAAGACGATGGTATTGGCATTTCTACCCCGGCATCAACTGATTCAAAAGGGATGGGATTAAAAAATATTCAGGACAGGATAAAAGAATTAGGGGGGAAAATAGATATTCAAAGTTCCGCAACGAACGGAACAGGCTTTTACATCGAATTTCACAATGAAAATAGTGATCGATCATGATTAACGTTGCAATTACAGATGATCAATCCATCATCATAAATGGATTGCAAAAAATATTGTCGGATAAGCCCGGGCTCAAAATAGCCGGCACCTACAAAAATGGTGATGAGTTATTGGAAGGATTGAAAAATGAACAACCGGATGTATTGTTACTGGACATACAAATGCCAGGAAAAACAGGAATTGAATTGGCCGGTATCATCACAAAAAATATCCTGTGATAAAGATAATTGCCCTCACCAATTTTGATGTACCCGTGCAAATTAAAAAAATGTTGCAACAGGGTTGCCAGGGTTACCTGTTGAAAGATGTTAGTCCTGATATTATTCTTACAGCAATCATCCAGGTATACAATGGGGAAATGTATATCCAGCATGAGATCCAGGTTAAATTAATGAAAGGGCTAACCGAACCTGCCCCAGCTGTAATTACCCGCCGCGAAAAAGAAATCCTGCAATTGATCGTAGAAGAATATACGAATAAGGAGATTGCTGATAAATTATTTTTAAGCCTGCGCACCGTGGAAAATCACCGCAACCATTTATTACAGAAGTTTAAAGTAAAAAATACGGCAGGCCTGGTGAAAATAGCGATACAGGAAGGAATTTGTTGAGTGATTGATTTGTAAGTTATCAGTTGGTTCATTTGGGTTGCGTGCGGATTTAAATCCGTTTCTTGTTCACGTTAATCGTTAGCAGGATATTGGTTTTTGTATGGACTTAATAAGAAGGATGTGCTCAGTTATCAATAAATAATTCGAGTGATTTTTTTGTACCAATGCAGGAGGATGCCTGAAATAAATAGTAAAGAACTGCCAACATTTTGTCAAAAGAGGAAATTCAATCTGTTATTTTAAACAATGTGCTGAATTGAATGAGCGCCCTTGTATAAAAAAAATTCATGTCGCTGTATAATGTTATAGATCTTAGATTGTGTGAATTAGCTTTCTAATTACCGGTCCATCCGCCCTATCGTTTACGTTTTGCCGTTTGAATATTCAAACAACATCACAATAAAAATTCATCCGCCTTTATCCGATTTCCATATAACAGGCATTCACTCCAATACCTTATGATCATTCTTATGGAGGATGATAATTTGTGAATATTGTGTGTTTTTAAAAAATGGCCCTGTACATTCAGATCCTTCACAGATGTAATTTGCGTGGGAATGGGGCCGGTGGAGAAAAAAACAAAGGGAATATTTTTTTTATTCAATTCGTCTTCTGAAAGCATTCTTATGCGGAGATCAATACCGCTCAGCATCGGGAGGTTGATGTCGCAGAATATTAATAGAGGTTCATCGATTGTTGTCTGAAGATAATTTAGAAATGCCATCCCCGTTTCAAAACAACGTAGTGGATAATCAATGGTAGATTCTTTGATGATGTCGCTGAAAATTCTGCGGTCATCTTCATCATCTTCAATATATATGATGGGCATATTTCTGCGTTGCATACCAGGTATTAAATTTCAAATCTGTTTTTGCTAAAAGCATACCAAAGAATAAAAAGTTATTTAAAAGTTTGGAGCTGTGAAGAAAAAAAAATACCCACAATAGTGGAATGCATTCCTCAAACTGAGAACTGGTACCCGAAAAAGATAGCTGCACCTATGGTCAGGCTTCATTCTTGCCAACGGCACATATCTTGGATATAGGTGAAAAACAAAAAATAATATATGAAAAAGACAAAATTATTGTTTGGAACTTTAATACTGGCAGCAGGATTTGTTGCATGTAATGATTCCAATGACACAAAAAGGGACGTTGATAACCTGGCCCAGTATGTTGATTCGGTAGACAAAATGGATCCGGTGTATACAACGGCAAAATGGACTGAAATTGAAACAGGCTACGCTGACCGCGAGGCTAGAGTGGAAAAAAATGCTTCGGTGTTACAAGCCGAAGAAAAGCAAAGAGCTGATGAAACAAGGGCAAGGTTTACCGCTTTGAAAGGTAAGTATGAGATGAAAATGAAAGAAACAGAAGAAGCTGCTAAGAAACCCGATTACAGGATGGTTTTGAGGACAAATTTATTTGGAGAAGGAAAGATCGGCACCGATATGGGCTTCAATTGGGTAACAGCTAATAACATTAAAGATGTTTATGACAGGTTTGTAACTACAGTTGACGACAATAAGGATAAATATACCCGTGAGGATTGGGATGAGATCAAAGTGCTATATGAAGCATTGGATAACAGGAAAAATGAAGTAGAAAAAGATCTTGCTACAAAAGACAACATGAAAATTGCAGGGATGAAAATAAAATTTGCTTCAATAAAATCAGTTGAAAGGCCTTCTGCTAAACTAAAAGAAAATGAAAAATCAAAAGA
>JBDSBG010000002.1:0-14248 GCA_039921685.1 Ferruginibacter sp. | reverse complement strand
TATAAGTCACCCAATCAAAATTTGACATCTGCTGAAAAAATACCTGGGATGTTCCGGGTTTAAGCCAGTCATGTAATTCAGCAATCACGCATTTGCTTTTAGCAAGCCATGGTGAACTGTTGTATTGAAAAACCTCTTTTTCCGAGCCTTCTATGTCAATTTTTAAAATGGATACTTCGTCCATTTTAAAATCCTCCATGATTTGATTTACAGTTACACTTTCAATGAATTCCCCCGTCTCACTGCTATTTGGCTTCATCATGTAGCCTGCACTCTTTTCTTCTTTATTAGATATGTCAAGTTTTTCTTTTTGGTGCCACAGTGCGGCATGTACGCAATGAACATTTTTATAATTGGCGGTATTTTTTTTCAGCAACTCGAAATTTTCTTTATTTGGTTCAATAGAAATAATCTGCGCATTGGGGAATTTCCCGGAAAAAAAAACTGCGGCAAGGCCGATATTAGCTCCGGCATCTATTATCCATTTTACATCCTGTTCGGCAGGATGAGGAAATGTATATTGCTGTTCAGAAAAAATCTGCTCGAAAATGTAGGGGTCCGACTGGCTCTTCCTTAAGTAGATTTTATTAGCGAAAGGAGTGGTATTGATCACAAAAAAATCATTTCTACTGATCAATAGTGAAAGGAACATTTTTACGCCCGGAAATAATTTGTAATACCTGATCAGGCTGATGAGCTTTATGACTTGTAATCCTAGATTTCTCAATTTTTTAATTTACGGGCAAAAGTAATTTAATTACTTTAATGTCTGGCTGCCGGTTTTCAGTGATTATTTGTAGAAAGCCGACCTGATCCTGTTCTTTGCTTTGAAAATAAAATGATTGACATGATATCCCAATGATTTTTTTTCAGCCTCAATATAACCCACTGTAAATTCCCCAACCTGCGTATTAAAAGGAGGAGTAATCTTTTTCTTTTCAATAACTACGATTGAATCGTAAATGTGAATGGCGTATAACTGTTCTTTTAAAGCGTGATTTTTTATGTAGGTCTTTTTGCCGGCGTACCAGAGATGCATAACATCGATTAGATTCTTTACGTACTCTATATAAGTTCCTTTTCTTTTTATTCCTCCCCCGAAATCGAACCAGTAGGAAGAATGGTTATCCTCACATAAATAAATACCATTCATTTTTATTTTTGAAAACAACGACTCAAAACTGACAATTTGCTGCTTCATGGTATGGCCGCCATCATCAATGAGGATGTCCAGGTCGGGGATCTCAGTTTTAACTTTTTCAAGGAAGACTTTATCCTGCTGCGAGCCAATAAATATTTTTACATTTTCAGATTCAAATTGCCTGCATTTAGGGTTGATATCTATTCCATAATATCTTAGGTTGTCCCCAAAGAACTTTTTCCATAGATCGATTGATCCTCCCTGGGAGACGCCGATCTCCAGAATGACAACTTCTTTACCGGCATATTCCTTAAAATGCCTGTCATAGATCTCAAAATAATGATCCCATTTATGTAAAAGATTACCTTGATGTTTCTCGAAGATTTCACGTGTACCCTGCATGTTTTCCTGATATTGTTGAAGGTGACATTTAAGAATTGCTAAATTAGCCAACAATTTAATCGGAAAGGCAATTTAGGGAATCGAAAAAAATAATTTTAAAAACAAGATAAAATTTAACCTTTGCCCGTATATGACTCCCCTAATTTCCATCTGCATCCCTGCTTATAAAAATGCCTCGTACCTCGAGATATTGCTAAAATCGGTGGCAGCTCAGTCCTTTAAGGATTATGAAGTGCTGGTATCCGACGACAGCCCGGATGCTGAGATTGAATTGCTTTGCAAAAAATATGCGGAAGCGTTTCCATTACAATATCAAAAGAATGCTGTACCAAAAGGTTCGCCGGGCAACTGGAACGCAGGTATCAAAATTGCGAAGGGTAAATGGATAAAAATAATGCATGATGATGATTGGTTTGCGAATGAAAATAGCCTTGCTGTTTTTGCCAGAGCAGCGACCCATAATCCGGAAGCAGGATTTATTTTTTCCGGCTATTCGAATTATGAGCATGGTCATTTAAAAAAAACAACTATCCCGGGACCTTATGTAAAAAAAAGGTTACAGGATCCGTTGAATCTGATTGCTGAAAACTATATCGGCCACCCTAGTACAACCCTGATAAAAAATAATTTAAAAGAGTGGTACGATGAACGCACCAGGTGGATCGTTGATTTGGAATTTTATATACGTTGCCTGCAAGCCACTTCATTTTATATGATCCGGGAATCATTGATCAATATTGGTATCAATGATGAACAGATCACAAAAGCAACTTTTAGAAACAGAGCTGTAGAGATTCCTGAAAATCTTTATTTACTTCAGAAGATGGGAGTGGGGATATTGAAAAATATGATTGTGTATGATCATTATTGGCGGCTGTTTCGCAACCTCGGGATAAGGAGCCTGGAAGAGCTGCAACAGTATGCAGAAGGAATTAATGTTCCGGATAAACTCAAAAAAATGCTAAAGATGCAGTTCAAAATCCCCTTATCACTTTTACGGCTAGGTGCATTTTCAAAAATAGCGATGGGTATTTCTTATTATACCGATTAGTTTTTAATCGTCATTCAAAATTATGATCACGGATTGCTGAATCCTGACTAAATCCCCGGTTTTCCTGACGCTTAGCCTGCTAATCGTTAAGCCTTTTGCTCTAGCTTTAGTAACCTGCGATATGTTCTACAAAAATGTTCTCTGCTAAATTTTTCAATAGCAATCTCCCTGCTTCTTTTACCCATCTCTATTCTTAGTGCAGGGTCTTTCAACAGCAGCTCGATATAACCAAGGCCTTCATCTACGATCTCATTTTCCCCGGTTGCTGTTATCAGTAGCCCATTTTCCATGTGCTGTATATAATCAGGAATTCCGTTCACAGCAGTAGATACAACCACCCTCGCATGAGCCATCATTTGCATCACCACGATGGGTAAACCTTCAAAAGCAGATGTCATCAACAATACATCGGCTTCCTCGTACACACGGTTCATACGCCCGGCATCACTTATATTGCCAAAAAAATTACAAAAAGGAAATCTTGCAGGATCGACCACTTTCTCCACATCACCTACAAAATTGAATTTCACCGGGAGCTTTTTATCAAACGTTTTTTTTGCAATTGCCGCAATTAAATGAACTCTCTTTTGTGCTGCACCACGGCCGATAAAATAAACCTGCAGCTCTTCATTTGCAGTTGGTTTATATGCTGGAATGTCAATGGCATTGTCTGTAAAAATTAGTTTGTCAAAATAAGCAGCGGCCAACTGGTTGTCCCGGTATTGCGCTGCTGCTTTCTCTTTTAGCTTTTCTGTGCTGAATACTCTTTGATTAATATGATCGATCATTCCAATAGAGTAGGGGAACCAGGTATCAAGGTGACAAAGCTCAACTGTATGTACATGCTGTTTAAGGTGTGGAATTACCTTGTAAAAAAAAAGGCTTTCACCCCCAAACACAACCGCATTTTTTTCTTTGTTGATCCAGGTTGACAATAAACCGCGGTAAAAAAAATTGATGAAATGAATAACCTTTTTGTCGGCATATTTATGAATGTCAAAAACCCTTACGCCCTCAATATTGTATTTCTCCCTGAATTGATTATTGCCTGCTTTTTTAGAAAAAATGATCAGAGGTTTTTTGTCACGTATGCAATTTGTGAGATCAATATTTACCTGTGGAGAGCCGCCAATATCCCCGTTTGGGAAAAATAAAAAAACGTTGTGTCTCGTTTTTAATTTCCAGAAATGCCCTGCTATTTTCCCAAGCAATACAAAAGGAAACATGCCTATCTTTTCCAGCCAGAATTTTCTTTTTGCAGCAGTATAGGTCATTCTCCCGGGAAGTATTTTTGAAGAAGTTGGCTTAAATAGTTTTCGCCAAAATTAATATTAAATTTTTTGAAAAGCGGTTCAATTGCGGACACATCTATCTGCGGGCTGTCGCCCTTGCTGATAAATGTGTAGTCGGCTTTGATGCCAAAATGCCCTTCAATGCGTTCAACAATGAATGGAATTGGATAGTTTTGGGGATTTGCAATATTGGTAATTGCATTGGGAAACAATCGTTCCTGTAATATTTCATTTGTTACAGTAAACATGTCGTCGATATCAATGATATTCCTTGAAGCATTTCTCCATACATTGAAATGACGCCTCTCCAGGATATGATTAACCAGGAAATTGATAAGGGTAGTGCTGTTGGTTGTGTGTCCTACGGGGTTGGATAGCCGAAATATGCTATAGCTGCTTTGCATGCCTGTAACCAGGGCCTCCATATTTCTTTTATGGTTTACATAGTGTGCATCAACCATGGACTGATCATAAATGCTGCAGGTGCTGAAATATACAAGCGTTTTACCATTGCTGTTATGAATGGTATCGGTCAATAATTTCTTTTCTCTTTCAAAAGCAGTGGAAGAGGGGTCAACCGAATCGGAAACGCCGGATGCAAAGATGACGAAATCATCTTTCGACTCGTAGCTTTTAAAAGCTTTAGCGATCATTCCGTTTCCAATTACCATGGTGAGAGGTTGCAATTAAAGTTAGTGCTTGCGATAATCAAAAATTAAAAATTAAAAAAACAATCTTTGTTTCGCCTTTTAATTCTTAATTCACCGTGCGAAATATAAAAAATAGATTACTTGCTATTGTTAATGATTTCTTCCCTCATCATTTCACTCACCAGCATCTGCAGATCATATTTCGGTTTCCAGCCAAGGATGCGTTCAGCCTTGCTGGCATCACCAATTAATTCTTCTACCTCTGTTGGACGAAAATATTTTGGGTTGATGGACACGATTTCTTTTCCTACCGGTATCGTATAACCGGGAATGTTGCATTTTACCACGTATCCTTTCTCATCCACCCCGTGACCTCTGAATTCTATTTCAATACCAAGTTCTGCGAAACAAAGTTTTGCAAAATCCCGTACGCTTGTTGTTTTACCTGTAGCCAAAACAAAATCTTCTGCTTTATCCTGTTGAAGCATCATCCACATGCCTTCTACATAATCACGGGCATGGCCCCAGTCACGTCTTGCATCCAGGTTTCCGAGTGTGATCTTATCCAGTTTACCAAGTGCGATCTGCGCAGTACAGATGGCGATTTTCCTTGTTACAAATCCTTCTCCGCGAGTGGGGCTTTCGTGATTAAAAAGAATGCCATTCACTGCGAAAATATTATACGCTTCACGGTAATTCACGGTTATCCAGTAACCATATAATTTAGCTACGCCATAAGGAGAACGTGGATAAAACGGGGTTGTTTCTGTTTGTGGTGTTTCCTGCACTTTACCATATAGTTCAGAAGTAGATGCCTGGTAAAATTTGGTTTTGCCTTCGAGGTTCAATATCCTGATTGATTCCAGGAACAGCAACACGCCTACGCCGTCGGCAGTGGCCGTGTATTGGGGTGTCTCAAAACTTACATGTACGTGGCTTTGCGCCGCAAGGTTATAGATCTCATCAGGTTGAGTTTGCTGAATGATCCTTAAAATATTGCTGCTATCAGTAAGGTCGCCATAATGCAGAATAAAATTCTCTTTGTATTTAGGGTCAAAAGTCAAATGATCGATCCTGGCTGTGTTCAACATCGAACTTCTTCTCCGGATACCATGCACGATATATCCTTTCTCCAACAGAAATTCGGCGAGGTAAGCTCCATCCTGTCCTGTAACTCCACTTATCAAAGCGGTCTTCATATTTCTTCTTTTTAATTAGTGCGCAAAGCTATTATAAACTTGGCAAATGTAAACGATTAAGAAGCTATTAGCTTTGAGCTATTAGCTGTGAGTTGTTTTTTTAATTTAAATCTTAATTACGAATTCATTGCCTATTAAGTTCGGTTACCATAAAAACTTCATCTTTAGTGTTCCACTCTCCAGCTAATAGCTAATAGCTCATGGCTGATAGTTCACAGCTAATGGCTTGTCTTCTTTTTCCAATACTCCAACAGGTCCAACAACGTTTTTTCTATTGGAATTTCTGGTGCCCAACCAGTTTCCTTGTGAATCTTTTCAAATGACCCGATCACTTGTTTGTTTTCGGAGGGGTGAAAGGTTTTTGGGTCGAGCACGCAATTGATTTTTGTGCCTGTTATCTTTTCAAATATCTTGATGAGGTCTTTAAGTATTACTCCTTTATTTGAGCAAATATTGTAAATGTCACCTGGTTTGCCATTGATCAATAAAAGGTAATATGCTTTCACCACGTCCCTGACATCTGTGAAATCCCTTGTTACCTCGATATTGCCAACGGCAATACGTATCTCCTTTGACCCAATCCTTTGCTGGTTAACGATCTGCTTTGCAAATGATGAAAGCACAAAGTTGGCACTTTGGTAAGGCCCGATATGATTGAATGATCTTGTATGAACAATGTCGAGCCCGTAATTCTTTGTGTACACTTCGGCAAGCTGCTGTTGCATCACCCTTGATATTCCGTACGGACTGGCAGGGTTAGGGCTGAATGTTTCAACCAGGGGCAATTCATCTTCACTTACAATTCCATATTCTTCTGCTGAGCCAATTGATAATAAGCGGCATTCAAGATCCAGCGAACGCAGGCTTTCGATAATGGAAGTGAAGATGCCGGTGTTCTGCCTGATCGTTTCTGCAGGATGTTTCCAACTGTAAACAACGCTGCTCTTTGATCCAAGGTGTAAAATATAACGGGGATTGAACTCAGCTACAAGTTCTTTAAGTTTACCATTATCCAACAGGTCCATTTTATGAAAACGGCAGTTCAAATTCGGGAACTGCGTTTCAGAAAATTCCGGTATATGACGGTTATAGATACCTGCAATAATAAAATGTTGGGGCAAAGAAGAGAGGTACTCAACAAAGTGCCTTGCAACAAAACCCGATATGCCTGTTATTAGGATTCTCATTTTAGCTGATCAAGAATTTCTGGCAGTTTATTAATTTAAGAAACTGTATCCTGAGCGTGCAAGCTTAACTGGCAACCCATTACAAACATTTACGAATGAATACCCATTATTTTGGATCAAGTAAACCCGCAACTTTCTTTGAAATATTGCCCCAGTAAAAATGATCGAAAAAAAGTTCGGGAATATCATCATCTGTGCCTGATTCAAATATAGCATTTGTAAAATTTATCCAATCCGCATTTGGTAAAATTTTCAATTTATTTCCTGTAACGGATTTGGGTACCCCAATAGCGCCATTGATGGTGCTGATGCAGGAGAGGTTGTATCCAAGCGCTTCTACCAGCTTGGTCTTAATGCCACCACCATCCATCATAGGATTTAAAAAGCAATCAACGCCATTGAAATAAGTGCTGATATCATCTACAAAACCTGCATAAATAATGTTTTTTGAGTTGTAAGCTTTTAATTCATTATAAGCCAGCGGCAGGTTTTTTCCACAAATGATGATTTTGTATTTAAAAGAAGGCCTTTGAAGCAGTTGGGGATTTAATTCATTCAAAATAGTATTTACAGCATCAAGGTTTGGCTGGTAATCCAATGTGCCATTAAAGAAAAATATGTTTTCAGAGGGGTCAATGTTGTGAATGCGTTGTAAAGCCTTTTTTGCAGTTGCCCTTACTGAAGGCGGGGGTATTTTGTTTAATTCAAATCCATAGGTGATTGTGTGGCATTTGGCTGGATCTAGTTTGAATTCGGAAATTGCAAAATGCTTGTCATCCTCGGTGATAAAAAAATTAACGTCCGCTTTTCTGTGCGTTTGTTTTTCGTAATAAAATAACAGCCGCCACCACCATTTACCAGTGCTTTTAAACCGGAGCGATTCAATATTATGAGAATGCAATACCAGCTTAATATTACATGACCATTTTAATAAGATGCCCAGCCATCCATAATAAGGATGTTCAAGGACAAGATGGGTAATCTTTCTTTTTTGAATGACTTTCTTTAAGCTAAAAAATAAAAAAAGATTTATGTACCTGCTTCTTGAATTGCTTAACAAAGGCAGGAAAGTTATATTCGTGTCTTCCGGAAATACATTTTTCTTTGTTGAGATCAATGTGATTGGTAACAACTTAGATAGATACTGGTAAAACAAAGCAATTCCTTTTTGCCCGCCCATTTTTGCAGGATACACGGGGTAAGGAACGATTGCTGCGATATTAATTGTAGTCGTCAATGATAAAAGAATAAATCAGGAGTAGGTCTAACTGCAGGGCTTACCCGCTCCTAAAGATTAAAGATCCTCAGCAATAACAACAAACGGTTTGAACTTAAACCAGCTTATTAACAGGCTGGTCTTTTTTTAAACCGTTCCTTATTGAATAAACAATAAACCCGATCAGCAGCACAGTAAGTATCCAGGTACTTATATTGGCGATATTTCTGCCTGTATAGTAAATGCCTGGTTCAAATTTAAACTCAATTGTATGATTACCAGCAGGAACAACCATGGCCCTTAATACATAATTTGCTTTAAAGAAATCAGCTGGCTTTCCATCAATATAGGCTTTCCAATCCCTGTAATATACTTCGCTGAAGACAGCCACATGAGATGCAGTTGATGATGATTTATACGTAATGGCATCATTATCAAAAACAGTTTGCTTAATTGTTGAACTGCTGTCTGCCGGGCTGGCAGCACTTATTAAATTTTTGAATTTATTATCTACTACTGCTGTGTCTGCAGGATTAAATTCATAGAGTGCTTTCATTTCTTCTACAGCCCCATTTACAAATTTCAGCCCTTTAACAAACCAAACATTTCCCAATGCGCCCAGATTCCTGGATGCAACGAGGTTATTACCCTGCTGCTGGATGACATATTTTGCATTCAGCATATTGAGTACAGCGATATTTGGAGAGCCGTTTAACTGGTACTGCATGAGATCATCATAGATACCCATTTTAGCCGGATGATAGCCGCCAATTGATTTATGGTAATAAGAAGTTTTTGATTCTTCCAGGCTGGCAGTATTGTACACCCTGTAATTAGGGTCAGGATCTTTTAATATTGTTTCATCAGCAGCAGAGAATGGAAATTCACTTGCTTCATATTTATCCTTACTGTCAAAACTTTTGTCATTCAGGTATTTCATTCCAAAGCCCAACAGGTCGATAGTAGCAACAAGCGTAACGCCTATGACAAGCAGCATTGCATTTATTTTCTTTTTTAAATAAAGTGCAATGATCGCAATTGTGATAAGTACGAAGACCAAAGAACGGGTGATGTCAGACAATAAAAAAGCGGCCCTGTCCTCTCTTAAAGCACCAACCAGTTCCCTGGCTTTTTTTTCGGCTTCAGGGCTTCCTTTTAAATTGGACAGCATCGCCTCATACAACTGGTTATCGGTTTCAGGCTGTAGCTCCCTGCTTTGATTCATCGCATTCATTTTTGTTTCAAATGAAGGGTCTTTGCTGTCATATAATTTATTGAACTGGGTTGTTCGTTGTTTGTTCTCTTTGCTAAAATCGCTGCTCATGTAGAAAAAAGAAACGCAGGCAAATACCGCAGCAGTAGCAATTACCCCAAGTTTGAATTGCTTCCAGCTATAAGCATCATTTTCTTCGGTTAATTTATTAAGCACAAGTGCAGCAATAACGGGGAAGAGTAACTGCGGAATGACAAGTGTCATTGTTGGTACCCTGAATTTATTGTACAGCGGTAAATGATCGAACATAAAATAATTAAAGCCCGGCAGGTGATTTCCCCAGGATAGCAGGATGGCAAAAATACTCACGGCCAATATCCACCATTTGTGTTTATTGTCGAGGTAGAACATGCCGAAGAGGAACATGAAACAAATAACCGCTCCAAGATAAACCGGGCCTTTGGTAAAAGGCTGGTCGCCCCAATATATGTCGCGGCTTTCCTGCAATGCATAATTGACAGCCTGGTCCTCGGGCACATTCAGGTCGTTTACAAAAAATTTTGCCAGGTTGGAATGCTCATCAAGTTTCGGGAAAATATATTGTTCATCATCTCTCTGGGCCATGTGCGATCCATAACCTTTTACACCCGGGAACATAAGGCTAAATGTTTCCGCCCTGCCATAGCTCCATTGAAAGGCATAGTCCTTGGAAAGGCCGACCGTTTTTCCATCTTTGATAACATCATCTTTCCGGCTGCTATTATCCAACACCAATTGTCCACCACGTTTTGAATCCTTCGCAAAATCATAAGAAGTTAATAGTACCAACGCATTCGCACAAACGCCGATAAATCCTGCAAGCAAAATTAATCCAAGGCTTTTGGCAAGATGCGCAGCTTGCCTGTTTTTCAAAAACCGGATGATATAAGCAATGCTCATGGCGCCCAGGACCAGAAAGAGGTAATAGGTGATTTGCTGGTGCCCCGGCCCGATCTCTAGAGCGGTGAAGAGGGCAGTTAGAATAAATCCACTGATATATTTTTTATCAAATATCATTATCACTGCACCCATCACTGCAGGCGCATAAGCAAGGGCCAGCATTTGTGTATCATGGCCAGCCGTGACTATTATCGGAGAAAAACTGGAATAGGCAAATGCCAGACTTCCTAATATTGCCGGAAAGGGTTTGATGCGCAGGCACATACATAAAATATAAAATCCAATACAGGCAAGAAAGAAAAAATTGAATGGCTTGGGCAGCCACAACTGAAATGCGTCGTTAACGATCCCCAGGGGCGACCAGGCACCTTCCATATAGATCTGATATGCAGGCATTCCGGCAAACATACTTACAGCCCATAGGGGGTAATGGCCATGCTGCTCTTTATACTGCGAAGATTGGTGGCTCATGCCTTCCCAACCGGTCGCATCACTTTGTTTTAAAACTACATCATGTTCCAGCCCTGGTTTACAAAAAACAACTGTGACGACCAGGAAAATGGCAATAGCAATGAGATGCGGTACTAAGTTCCTGAAATTAAAATGCTGCATAATGGAATATTGTGAAGGCAAAATAATGCTAAATATTTTAATTTGCTGATATTAGTGCGTTGAAGAAATCAGGAGGCAATAAAATGAATAAATTCATTTGCTCAACGTTAATGTTAAATGTGGGTTGGTTTGTTTCAATCGCGATCACCAGTTTTTTTGCATGAACCTTTTAGCATTGTGAAGTATAAAGCGCCTTCTGGGAATGGCCATGATTACGGTCAATCATTTTTAAACGGAATTCTTTATCTAGCCAAATAAAGTACAATAACTGTAAATATGCCCATCATAAAACCGCCAAGGCTGCATATTAGCCTGAAATAAAAAATTTCCTTACTTGCGTATTTAAAAAATTGAAGGCGAATGGTTTTAGGAGGGATAGCATTTATGCGACTTGCAATGATGGTATCCAACCTGATTTCTTTTTTTAAAGTGGACATATAATTCCGGATAATAAGCGGGAACAGTAGGTCTATTTCTATCATAAAAGCGTCCTTAAACTGCATCAGTGTTTTTTCCCCCATGAATTTATATAGTAACGGAAATACGGTCGCCAGTTTTTCATTCAGAAACAGATCAACATGCCTTTCAATTTCCGGTTTCATTTTATCAAAAAATATGGGATCAGTTAATTGTTGATCAATAAAGTTTGAACTTTCAAACTCCTGTTGAAAAACCTGTCCTGCTTTGTCAGCCATTCGTGATTGCGAATAAGTTGTAAAGGCAAGCCTCGTCGTTACCCATGATACTACCCAACCTGTAAATGCAGAAAAGAAAACAATAATACCCATTTGCATTGGCGTCATGACCTTAATTTTGGAAGCAAAATTACCGATATATAGGGCCGTTCAAAATGTAATTTTGAATGAGTGCTGTTTTTATATATTTTTGCAGCCCGAATCAAATGGTAGTCGTAGCTCAGTTGGTTAGAGCATCAGATTGTGATTCTGAGGGTCGGGGGTTCGAGCCCCCTCGATTACCCAAAATGCAGCTCCCTGGATAGAATCAGGGAGCTTTTTTTTGCCATTCAACCTAAATAATCCGCATCGGGCCTGTTTAACAAAACATTATTGACGAATTGACGTTAATCCTAAACGTGGAAATTTGTTTTTACGTTATTTTTACAAAATGCAAAAAATTGCAAATTTTATCATGAGCAAAAAATTCATCCCGGTAATCATTGGTCTTACCGTTGCGAGTCTTTTTTTTACCTTCCAGTCGCAAGGTAAAAATGATAACGACGACAACCCCAAGAGCAGGTATAGCAAGATACTTTTCAATGTAGGTGTTTTGTTGGAACAAGGTCATTTTAGCCCAAGAAAGATTGATGATGTTTTCAGCAAAAAAGTATTGAAAAAATTTACAGAAGATCTTGATAATGACAAGACCATTTTCCTGAAATCAGATATTGACGGTTTCAAAAAATTCGAAAATAAAATAGACGACGAGATCCACGGAAGTGAATTGCAGTCTTTTTACGCAATAAATGAAATTTATCTTAAACGATTGAATGAAACATCCGCATTGTACAAAGAGATCCTTTCCACGCCCATGGACTTTACTAAAGATGAGCGGATCTTAATGGATGCTGACAAGCTTGATTTTCCAAAAAATGAAGCAGAACGTTACGAGGCCTGGAGAAAACGTTTGAAATATGCTGCCTTGCAAAAGTATGTTGACCTCCAGGATGAAAGAGAGAAAAACAAAGATAAAAAAGACTATACTGTTAAGGCTGACAGCACCCTTGAAAGGGAAGCCCGCGAGCAGGTACGCAAGACATTAGAAAGGTATTTTAATACCAAAAAAACAAGGGAAACCAATGATGAGAATTTCAGCACATTCGTAAATACGATCACAACGATCATGGATCCACACAGCAGTTATTTTCCACCGGTGGACCTGCGTTCGTTTAATGAATCAATGAGTGGCCGCTTTTTCGGTATTGGTGCACAATTGAAAGAAGATGATGGCAAAATAAAGATATCAAGCCTTGTTAGCGGTGGACCCGCCTGGAAAAGTGGTGAATTAAAGGAAAATGACGAGATCATCAAAGTTGCCCAGGGAAAAGAGGAGCCGGTAGATGTAACAGGTTATGCAGTGTCTGATGCAGTAAAATTAATACGTGGATCAGAAAAAGGGACTGAAGTAAGATTAACCGTTAAACGTATGGATGGTACCATCAAAGTGATCTCATTGTTGAGAGATGATATCAAACTCGAAGACACGTTTGCAAAATCCGCCATCATAAAAGGGGATAATAAGATCGGGTATATTTACCTGCCGGAGTTCTATGCCGATTTTGAAAGACCGAATGGAGCACGTTGTGCGGCAGACGTAGCCAAAGAAATAGAAAAATTAAAAGCCGAAAATGTTGATGGGATCGTATTAGACCTAAGGGGAAATGGCGGCGGCTCCCTGTATGACGTTGTACAAATGGCTGGTCTGTTTATTGAAGATGGCCCCATCTGCCAGGTAAAAGGGCGTGATGAAAAGGCGAATATATTGAGGGATAAAGACAGGAATGTTCAGTACACCGGGCCTTTTGCAGTAATGGTTGATGAAACAAGTGCTTCGGCATCGGAGATCTTTGCTGCTGCGATACAAGATTATAAGCGTGGGGTCATTATCGGTAGTACATCAACCTATGGAAAAGGAACAGTTCAGAGAAACATTCCATTAAATCCTGAAAGTGAAAACCCGGCGCTGGCTGGTAAAAGATCAGAAGATCTTGGTACCGTTAAGCTGACGCTTCAAAAGTTTTATCGCATCAACGGTGGCGCAACACAGCTAAAGGGCGTTACACCCGATATCGTTTTGCCTGATCGTCTTGAATTTTATAAATTCAGGGAAAAGGATAACCCTTATTCTTTAAACTGGGATGAGATCAGCAAGGCAGATTATAAAACCTGGACATCACCCGGTGAAGATGCAGTTATTTCAAGTGCAAAAAATGATGTTAGCAAGAGCCCTACATTCAACAAAATAAAGTCTAACGTGGATTGGTTGGGGAAATATCTTGATAAAGAATATTCACTGAATATTACCAGGTATAAGGAAGACCAGAAAGAGCTTAAATCTGTTTCAAAGCAAATAGAAGAACTGTACAAATTGCCTGCACCACTTACGATTCAGAATGTTGCAGCCGATACAGCCACGATCAATGCGGCGCAGGATAAAATAGATAAAAATAAACAGTGGATCAAACAACGCAGCACAGATATTTATATTGATGAAACAGTGAAAGTGCTTAATAAGATGATCATCCAGAATAACCTGGCGAAGGCAGAAATAAATGGAAGCAAAGCCGCCGAAAAGAATTAGGAATTTAGGAATTAAAAATTAGAAGCGC
>JBDSBG010000001.1:0-29630 GCA_039921685.1 Ferruginibacter sp. | reverse complement strand
GGATCAAACGGCGGAAAGCAGCGCCGGTGCAGGTACGCAGCCCGCCGGCTGTGGAGGCGAAAGCAACGAATTTGAAGTACTAACCAAAGCGAGTAAAGGCTATGCGCTTATTCTACCTAATCCTATGTACGATATAGAGTGTACGTTGAGTATGGAAAATTCTCTGCAGTCGTTCTTAAGGCATTTACAATTACGGAGGGTATTTGCTCATCAAAGTGAAGTAGAAGAGCATTGTTTTATTTTTTGCTAAAAAGTTCTTTTGCAACCCAATGCAGGAAAATAACGACCGTAATTTATTAGTAACCTCCTGATTATTAGGCCTATCTTATAAATTTTATTATTCAATAAATATGTATGAGCCAAAAGCTTGCATTTTCTAATAAATATTATTAGGTTTACATGCTAATTACCTCGTAACCCTTTACTCCTTGCTGAAACCAGCATCCCTTATTTCCTATTTATATATTGATATTCTGTTCGTTAAATTATTGATTTAATGAAACATTGAATTTACTTGGATCCAATTATCTCCTGAATTTCATTTTCCGAATATCTCCAGCACCAGGTTTTACCGTCTTTTAAAATATACCGTCCACTCTTCCTTGTAAAAATTGTTGCTTATTTTTTTTAATTATCAAACCCCAGGTATGAAAACAATTTTACAATTAGCCCGTCGCCGAAATTCGGTTTTATTCGTTCTGTTTGGTTTCTTTTGTAGCTATAGCCAAAATATGAATGCACAAGTAACCATCACCAGGCCATCACTAGCTATCACAACCTGCACATTTCCGTCTTCACCGAATGCCCTTGGCAATATCGTGATCACAGAAACAGCTAAGGGGGACTTTAGTGTACAGGCAAATAAGACCTTGATCTTATCTGCCCCGGCAAACTTTCAATTCCAATCTTCAACCGGTACCGTTACTGATAACGGTCAAAATGTAACAGTCACTGGTTTTAGTATTACCAATGCGAGCATCACAATTACTTTTACTGCCAGTAACACGAATAAGTTTGATGTGATAACTATAAGTGGCGTTAAGGTGCAAGCGCTTAATGCAGCAACTGCATCCAGCAATATTACAAGGACAGGAGGTAATGGCCTTATTACCGGCGATGTTGCCGGAACGATACATGGCAGCGTTGGTTCAACTGATTTAAATACAACGCCGGTAGCGAATGCAGGTACAGCAATATCACTCTGTGGTAACGCGACGCAGGCAACACCTACGGGAGCAGTTTCTGTAAATATTACAGCCGGTGCTTCCGCTTCTGGTTACTCAAGTATCGGCTGGACATCCAGTGGTACCGGTACCTTTACATCTGCCAATTCACTTAGCAGCGCCACGTATACACCATCGGCTGCAGATAAAACTGCGGGCAGCGTGCAATTGACCCTTACTGCTTTTGCTGCCTGTACAACTGCAACATCTGTGAAAACACTCACACTTGGAAAGACCATTCAAAATAATACAATTGTACTTGTTTCAGTATGTAAGTCTGGTACCAATGCGCAAGTCGTGATTTCGCAGGGAGCAACGGCTTTATCCGGTGGAGACGGAACATTTACTTATTCTTGGGAATTTAGTTCACCGGGAAATTCAAGTTACGTTGTAATACCCGGGGAAACAGGCCCATCACTTTCTGTTTTGCAGGGATCTAATAATGGTTTCTACAGGAGAACTGTTTATTCAGGTGGGTGCAGTATTGTATCTAACAACATACACGTAAATGCAAATAATGTAATTGGAGCAACGGCCTTTACAATAACAGGTGGAGGGGCATATTGCGCCAGTAGTGCAACTGGTATACCGGTAGGGCTTAGTGGATCAATTAACGGTTTACCCGAATTTATAGCGACTTATAAATTATTAAGGAACGGTTCATATACAGGCGATAGTTTTGTAGGCAACGGCGCTGCTTTTAATTTTCCCAACCAAACAATAGCTGGAACCTATACGATTGATGCGACGGTATCTGTTGTAAGTGGATCTTCGTGCAGTGCACAAACAATTACAGGAAGTGTAACGGTATCTGTTGATGCAGTTGCATCAACTTCGGTTGCCGGAGCAAACCAGTCATTGTGTGAATCAGTTGTAACTAATCTTGCAGGAAACATTCCACTAACAGGAACGGGTAACTGGACTTTAATAAGTGGAACTGGTACCGTTACTAACAGTTTAAATCCAACTTCTGGCGTCACCGGACTTGGTTTGGGTAATAATGTATTTCGCTGGACGATCACAAATGGTACATGTTCTAATTTCTCAGACATAACCATAACGGTTAGTAAAAAATCTGCCAACCCGGTTTCTGCGTCAGCATCATCACCATCCATCTGCCAGGGAAGTAGCAGTACATTAACACTTAATGGAGGCGGCGGCGGTACAGGTGAAACGATTGTGTGGTATAGTGGATCATGTGGCGGAACATTGATAGGCACAGGTAATAATCTGTCGGTAAATCCTCTTACCAGCACTACTTACTATGGCCGATATGAAAATGGAGTTCCTTGTAATTATAACTCGCTTTGTGCATCAGTAACTGTTACAGTAACGTCTACGGGTACCTGGCTGGGTTATACGTCAGATTGGAATGACCCAGCAAATTGGTGTGGCGGCATACCAACATCTACTACAAACGTGCTAGTGCCTGCCGGGGCTTTAAATAATCCCGTAATCGTTAATGCGATTGCAAAAGCAAATAACCTTTCAATTGCGGTAGGTGCGGTGGTAACTATTGATGGTAATACGCTTCAACTTAGTGGGGCATTATCAAGCGCAGGAGCATTGAATGCTATTAACGGTTCTGTTGATCTCAATGGAAATACAGGTCCTCAAATGATTGCAGGTAGTATGTTTACTGTAAATAAAATTGCAAACCTGAAAATAAGCAACAGCTTTGGTGTAAGTTTTTCAGGCATCAATGATACTGTAAAAATTTCAGGCGTATTGAGTTTTGGGGCAAGTAACAGCACCTTGAATACAAATAACAACCTCACCCTTTTATCATCAGCAGCTGGAACGGCAAGCCTTGCCGATATGACAGCTAACGGCCTTTATAGTAATAATCATATTATTGGAAATGCTACGGTTGAGCGTTATATACCTAACCATTTTAAAGCATGGCAATTCTTATCCGTTCCTACCAAAGGACAAACAATTAATGCCGCGTGGCAGGAAGGCAATACCACACTTGCGAATAACCGTCCGGGTTATGGAACGATCATTACTGGTCATGTGGCTGGTGCAACTGGGCTAGGGTTTGATATTTATACACCTGCAGGTTCAACAATGAAAGTTTTTAATGCTGCTACACAAGGGTGGGATGCCGTGTCGAGCACTTCCATGCCAATCGCAAACAGCCAGGGATACCAGGTATTTGTAAGAGGTGATCGGTCTGTGAATGCTTATAACCAGCCAGCAACTGAGACAATCCTGCGGACAACGGGTAAACTTTATACCACTGACGCAGATGCACCGGGGGTAGTACATGCAACCAACGGAAAATTTCAATCAGTTGGTAATCCGTATGCATCTGCAATAGATTTTAGTAAAATAACAAAAACGGGTGGAATACAGGATATCTTTTATGTATGGGATCCAAAATTAACCAGCAGTTCTAATTCTGCATATGGTTTGGGAGGCTACCAGACATTTATCGGGCCGGGACCGAATTACACTGTGATACCAGGCGGGGGTAGTTATACAACTGGCAATGTTCGGGTTGAATCAGGATCTGCTTTTCTCATTTATGCAGCAGGATCTGATGGGGACCTGGCTTTTACGGAATCATGTAAAACCACCGGAAGCAACCTGGTTACAAGGAGCAGCGCCGGTGGTAAACTATTAAGAACTAATTTATCTGTAATAGCAGGGGGTCAAAATATCTTACTAACTGGGACGTTATCACAATATGATGCAACTTACGCTAATACGATAGACCACTTGGATGCACGAAAGATTGGCAACAGTACCGGAGAGGGAATGGCCATACTTCGTAATGGTAATATTTTGGTAGCAGAAAGAAGGTCCACTATATTGAATACTGATACGATTTTTTATGGAATGACGCAGTTAAGGAAGCAACAGTACCAGTTTGAGTTTATTGCTGAAAATTTAGCTCAACCGGGGCTAACGGCATTCCTGGAAGATAATTACCTGCATAGCAGTGTACCTGTACAGCTTGAAGCAACAACGATTGTAACTTTCACAGTAGATGATAATGCAGCTTCAGGTGCGGCGGATCGTTTCAGGATCGTATTCAATCAGCAACAGATAGTATTGCCTGTAAAATTTACCCGTATTTCGGCCAACCGTAGCAGTAAGACGACGATCGATATAGTGTGGAATATAGAAAACGAAACCGACATGGTACTTTATGAAACAGAGCGTAGCGGGAACGGTGCTAATTTTGAAAAAATAGCTGCAATAAATCCAAAATTAAATAATGGCGGCGGCAGCTCTTACCAGTATGTGGATAGAAGCCCGTTGAGTGCCGATAACTTTTATCGCATAAAGGGGGTTAGCCTTAGTGGCCTGGTACAATATAGTGCTATTGTGAAAGTGGATGAGAATAACGATGATGAATACCTGAGCGTTTACCCAAACCCGGTAGTAAATAGGGAAATGAATTTTTCATTTACAAACCAACCCGTTGGTACATACAAACTGGCGCTTATCAATAAACTTGGGCAATCTGTTTATAATCAGAAGCTAGTGCTAAGTGATAGGAACAGTACCATGAAAATTTCATTGCCGTCTTCGGTGGTTCATGGTATGTACACTTTGAGGGTTCAGTCACAGGATGGAAAAGTTAGTTCTCAATCCTTGCTTGTAGATTAGAAAAGATGTTCAATATACATCGTCCAATATTAAATGCCCTGCAGTGATGCGGGGCTTTTTTATTGGAGCTGTGTCGAGGTTTTGCTTTTTTTGCTTTAATGTACGATATACAATGTATAACCTTGCCTGCCGGTAGGCAAGGTCAGACGTTGTGTATTGAAAAATTCTGCAGGAGAGTGCCGACCGCATTAGCCTGGGCTTGTCGAAGCCGGTTTATTTACGAAAAACACCTTCAACAAACTGAGGCTGACAGGCAAGCATTAATTTAATAGGTATTATTCATAATAATAAAATCCTTCGACGTTTTCGCCACTTATTTCATCTTGCTGATGTGCAGTTACAGGATAGCCCTCAGCGTTATAACTGTATGTATAAGTGGTATTTGTTTCCGATAAATTGCTGCCTGTAGTAACTAAATGTATAGATATCGGATTATTCTTAAAGGCAGGGGTTTCAAAGTCCTGGATAAAGTTCTCTGGCATATAAATCAAAGGACGAGGCACCTCAGTGTATTGAAATGGGTTTTTATAATCGTCAAAATGAAACTCATCATTCACATACAAGGGTGAAGTTGAATAGCCAAATACGGTATCAATTTCGTTGCTGATATTTCCATTTATTATATTTTGATGAGCGTATATAGTGTCCCGAAAGTTTGTAATAACAGTGAAATGATCTGGGAAGTAACTAAAATTGTATACAAGTGGATTTAAAGAAGGCCGAGCAATAGAATCTTTGAAGAGCAAGCCTGAACCTGTATAGTAAAAGTGCTCTGAGTAATTATAAACTGGATCAGCTCCTGTTAAATCAACTTCTGAATAATTTGCCCTTGCAGGTAAACTATCATTTCCATTATATATAAAATGTGTGATTACATTGTAGTCCTGCAAACCAGATTGAAAAAGCAATTTTTGAGATTCGACGATTCGGTTTTCACTATCATAACTATAAGTGAATTTTATTAAAGTGTCCTGCCCATTGACTGCAACATATTGTTTCAATCTTGAGGATGTACTGTTATTATCATTGTTATTATTTATTGCATCGTTTTTTTTACATGATGCTAAAAGGAATAAAAGTGCAATGCTAATTAAGAAGAAATTTAGTTTCATATGGCCTATATTTTAGCAAAAATAGATGTAAACATTAACGAGTAAACGATTTGATATGTATATATGATACTGATATAAATTTGGATGATCATATGAAAAGGTTTTTTATCCCTGAGCATTGAGTTTTGTAGGTTGTGTATTAAAAATTAATAGGAAACTGCCAAGGCAGCAATAACCTATAAATGAAAAAAGCCACTCCGATTTGGAATGGCTTTTCACATTTTTACTATTGATTAGTTATCTTCTTATAACAACCTTCCCCGTTCCAAGCGTTTTTCCGGAAGCATCTGAAAGTATCAATGCATACACACCTGAACTTAAATGCTCTCCATGTACATCCATAATCTGGTAGGAAGTAACGGTAGCGTATGATTGCTGTAAAACCCTGGCACCTTTTGCATCAAACAAAGTAATGATTCTCGGTTGGCCATTAAACTCTACCCCCTGGTATCTTACCTGGAAGAATCCTGTGTTTGGATTTGGATAAATGAATGCAATGTTTACAACAGAATCTGCAATGGTGATGATATTGGAAACCTTACTGCATCCGTTCGCATCAGTAACAGAGGCCTTGTATGCGCCAAGGTCAGCATAACTCACATTGAGTGTATTTGTTGTAGCACCTGCAACCAGCACATCATTCTTAAACCAACTGAACGAAGTTGTAGGTGGATTTGCCGTTGCTGTCAGCGTAGTTGTCAGGTCCGTTGTAAGATTTAAGTAAGGTGATACACTGATAACAACAGAAGGTGACGGATTGACAACTAAGATCGCTCCTGTTGATGTAACGCTATTACAGCCTGTGACAATCACACGATACCTGTTGTTGTTCATAGATGCAGTGACGGAGCTCAACGATAATGAAGATCCGGTTTGACCGCTGATATCGGTAAAGTTAATGCCACCGTCGGTGCTTACCTGCCATTGATAAGAAAGCCCGGTACTGGTGCCTGTTGCAGCAACTGAGAAATTTACATCAGTGCCTTCGCAGGTGGTTTGATCGGCAGGTGCAGTATTGATGGCGGTTGCTGAACTCACCCTAAGGATCGCTGCATCAGAAGTGAAATTCACTGAACAGAAGTTGTTTAAGACAACCCTGTAAAGATAACCATCCATTGCAACGGTAACGCCCGTAATGCTTAAAGTAGCCAGGGTTGCAGCTGGAACCGGGTTATAAGAAACCCCATTATCAGTACTAAATTCCCATTGATAGCTGATAGCGGTTCCGGTGGTACTAACCGTAAAGGTTGCATTCGCTCCTTCACACAGATCTTGAGTTGCGGGTTGCGATGTAATAGCCGCCGGGCTAACAACGGTCAATGTAACATTATTGGATACGACTGCATTTGGGCCGCAGGTTAATACAACAAGGTGATACTGATTTCCATTCATCCCGATTGTAACCGTCGACAGGTCCAGCACCGGGTTTGTAGCACCCGGAACAGGAATAAATGTAACACCGTCGGTGCTTACTTCCCATTGGTAACCGGTTCCTGATGCCGTAGCAGTGAATGATATATTGCTTCCTTCACACGCAGTATTACTAACTGGTTGGGTGGTAATGCTGGCACTATTGCTAACCGTTAGTGTTGCATTGGAAGAAGTAAATGATGCTGTACAAATATTGCTTACCACTACATGGTACTGGTTGTTATTTTGTGCGGCAGTAACGGGACTGATCGTGAGGCTGGCAGAATTGGTAGCAGGAATATCTGTGAACGTGGTTCCACCATCTGTACTTACCTGCCATTGATATGCTACGTTCGTTCCATCTACCTGTGCTGTGAAAGTTGCATCAGTAGTTTCGCAGGCAGTTACATTTACAGGTTGTGCTGTAATGGATGCAGGGCTGTTAACAGTAAGTGTTACATTGGCCGAAGTAAGCGGCGCCGGGCTGCAACTGGATACAACAACATGGTATTGATTATTATTCATCGTAGCAGTAACGCCAGTGAGTGTTAAGCTGGCTGCTGTAGCACCTACAATGTCAGTGAAACTGGTGCCGCCATCTGTACTTACCTGCCATTGATAACTGTTAGCCGTACCCGAAGCTGTGATGATAAAATTACCATCGGTGCCGGCACAGGCCGAAAGATCAGTTGGCTGTGCAGTGATGCTTGCCGGATCACTAACAGTAAGTATTGCATTGTTGGATGTAATGTTAGAAGGGCATGCATTGCTTATCACTACGTGGTACTGGTTATTATTCATACCTGCTGTAACGCCTGTGACTGAGAGGTTGGCTGTTGTGGCACCTGGTATATCAACAAAGTTAAGTCCACCATCAGTACTCACCTGCCATTGATAGCTGGGAGTATCGCCGTTTGCAGATATTGTAAATGCGGCATCATTGCCTGAACATACATTTGCATTCGTTACCTGCGATGTAATTGATACGGCAGCGCAAGTAGGCGGCGGTGTGATGATCGTGACCGTATCACTGATTGCAACTTTAACGCCTGCCTGTGTGAAGAAATTGGATGTCATTTCAACAACTGCCTGGTCCTTCACAGCAATGTCGTCTATATACCATCCTTCAGGATTGGTACCAACATCAGAGATCATGCGGAAACGGATCTTTACACTTTGATTTGCATAAGTAGAAAGATCCACTTTGGTTTTAATGAACTTATTATTGGAGCTTCCTGTCCATGCACGCCTTCCCGCTAAAAGCGTACTGGCATCCATAGTCGCAGTATATCCATTTGTAAGAATGTGGGGCTGAAGATCGGTCCATACAGTTCCGTCTGTACTTATTTCCAATACGCCACCATCATAGGTACTTTCCAGGTTATACAGGTGCCAGAAAGTTAATGGGGGCGGAGTAGCTCCTAAGGCAATGAAATTGGTTGAATATATTTTTTGATCAGATGTTACATCCAGTTCCAACGAGAAGTATGAACTAGGTGCAGTATGGCTCCTCGTATTCGTTACTTCCCAGTTGGTTGTTGTGGTAGAATTTGTGGTCCATATCGCTGGCGGCACAGTAGCACTGGTAACATTGTCTTCAAATAAATTAATAGTTGGGTAATAGGCCCCGGCATTTACCTGTACGGTAAAACTGTATTGCTGGCTTTGTGCTGCAGCCATATTTACCGGGAAACTTACAACCCTTGTTGTTGAATTATAACTGCCACCTGAAACATAAGTAACGTTAAGGGGTAGGGTATCGGTTAAAAGGAAATTTGCTATCGGTGCACAACCTGAAGTTGTTACAGTATTGGTATACGTAATAAAGCCGCCTTCAGGAACTTCAGTCATCCCAGCCTGCGTTAAGGTAAAGCTGGCTCCGCCTAAACTATAGTCAGGTGTTTGATCAGTCACACTTGCAGAAGATCCCTGTGACGCAAAAGCACCCATACCTCTTCTTCTGAATGCTTCCCTGATAGCGCACTCATACAGGCCGTTGTACAAAATCTGGTCTGCCTGTAAAATTGCATCTCTTCCATCAATAAAACCGGGGCTACAGGGTTGAAGTTTGATGCCCATGGTTACCAGTTGCAGAGCGATTGCATTGCCACCACCAGCAGCAGGATTATAAATATTTGGATTGATGGTACCTACCTGGTTGATGATATTCCAGGTCATATCCCATAAAGCAGCACACCAGATTTCACCGCGATTATGTGATTCTCCGGAAATGCTGGTACCATAGACCAGGTTGTTTACATTGAAATTTGTACAATACTTCTGATTTCGGATACCGCTCCCCGCTGGGGACTGCCCGATTACGTAAGTTCCAACAGGTCTTGGCGTAGTAAAGCCTGTATTTAAATTTGAATTGGCCCAATCCTGCGTGTACATCAGGCAATAATAATCACTCCATCCTTCACCCATTTGCTCAGCACTACCTAAACAACCAGACTGCGAAGGTCCACCTGTTAAACGGTTGCTAATGCCATGTCCAAATTCATGTATCACAACCCCATTGTCAACATCGCCGTCTTTTTGAGGATTGCCATTCCAAAGGTACATCTGCATTCTTGGCCTTTGTCCGTCAGCGGGAGTAGAGAAATTTGCATTGTTGGTTCCGCCGCCATCCTGCGCATCAGCATTAACATTGTCTGAACCGAGGCCACCTCTTCCCTGGTTGTTATCCTGGAAATTGCCCGATACTTCATCAAATCCATATTGATAAGTGATATCATGTGCAAGATTGTTCCAGTAAAATAAATTGGTAATATTGAATTGTTGATTTTGAACCGGGGTTGATTGTGTTGCAGCAACAGTGAAGTTGGGAATAAAATTAAAAGTCAGGTCCGGACTTGTAGTAGAGGTCGGTGAAAACCCTGTACCATTATTATTATTCTGGTCTTCCTGCGCATTTACATTGTTGCCCCTGGTTACACTATAGTCAGTAGTACCGTTACTGTTCCAGTTTAAGCTTGTGGCATTGCCCGGTGTCATCGTCCATGGGTTTGCAACCAATGCATGTGCTCCGCCGGGGTGGGAGGGGCTTTCCGCAGGAAAAGGAATAACACGAAAACTTGCATTATTTACGATGGCCGGGCTGTTAGTCAGAGAAGGGGTGAATTTCTTTGAACTTGTTCTAAAATCAAATAGATTGCTTTCCAAACCAGCATTAATATCAGCGGTTTTATTGATATGCTTGCTGAAGAAATCTTTATTTTCCGGCAAATCCCAATTACAATAAACAGTATAATTATCTACACCTACAATGCCGTTATTTGTCGCATCCACCCTTACCATCCAATAATCCGGTGTTGTTTGAGGTATGATATATACCTGCCATGCCAGCACCAGGGTTTTACCTTCAGATAGAGGCACCCATGTCAGTTCTGCTGTTATATTCTGCCTTGACACTCCCAGGTCACCAAACTCAATTTTGTGTTTTGAATTGTCAATAGCAATGGCTACCGGCGCTTGTTTGGAGACAAGCTTTCTGTCACGTATAGCCGCATTTACGGCAGCTTCAGGCGTTACAGCCGGAATACCATTTTGAGTATTCACTTTTTTATCGATGCTTGCAATGAATTGACCGGCTTTAGATACCAGTTTACCATTTTTAAATGCAAGTACCAGCAATTGGTTATAAACCGGTATGTCCCTGAAGGATTGTTGCAGGTACACCATTCTTGTACCAGCGATCCTGTCATTATAAGAATCGCTTACAATGCTATTTGCCAGGTCTGCGTTTGATAAGCCGATGGCTGCAATGTTCTTTGTAACAAGTTGCATGGCTTCAAACTTGTCATTTGTCTGTGCTTTAACAAACTGGCTGCTTAGCAAGACAATGAAGAGTAGTAAATTTTTTTTCATAACGTGTATTAATATTAAAGATCCGGTGTAAAAATTCTCCCGGGACAGGCATTGTACTGCCCTGGTTTAAAATAAATTTAAATTGATTGTTAAGGGAAATGAGTTTTTAGCAGGTGAAGATTTGATTGCGTGTATTAATAGTTTTTTGGGAAATTACGGCTTTTTTTTAAGAAAAAAATGATCTGTTGGAAGAAAATAGGGTTAACTAAAAAGCTGCTTCAACAGAAGCAGCTTTTTAGTTTGACCAATGTATTCCTGGTTAGATGAACTAAATCTTTATCACCGGATTATGACTTTCCCGGTACCAAGGGTTTTTCCTGAAGCATCAGACAGGATTAGTGCATAAATGCCCCTGCTTAAGTGTTCAGCGTGTACATCCATGATCTGGTATGAACTCACTGTAGCGTAAGATTGCTGTAAAACCCTTGAGCCCTTGCCATCAAACAAGGTAATAACCCTTGGCAGGCCGGTGAATTCAACACCCTGGAACCTTACCTGGAAGAAACCAGTATTAGGGTTAGGGTAGATAAAGGCAATGTTTACCACAGAATCTGCAATGGCAATTACATTTGAGTTACCTGTACATCCATTCGCATCAGTTACTGAGGCACTATATGCACCAAGGTCGGCGTAACTCACATCAAGAGTGTTTGAAGTCACCCCGGGCAAAAGTGTGTTATTTTTATACCAGCTGAAATTTGTAGCAGTTGGATTTGCTGTTGCTGTAAGAGTGGTAGTCAAATCTGTTGTCAGGTTAACATAAGGCGAAGCTGTTATTGTAACAACCGGCGCTGTATTGACAGTCAGGGTCATATTTGTTGAGGTAACTGTTCCGCAGCCTGTAACAACCACATGGTATTGATTACCGCTCATTGCGGCAGTAACAGCATTGAGTGTAAGTATTGCATTTGTTTCTCCTGGTATAGTTGTAAAGGTTGATCCACCGTTGGTGCTTAATTCCCATTGATAAGAAGCTCCTGTGGCATTCGCTGTTTGAATACTAAATACAGCAGAACTTCCTTCACAAACCGCTGCAGGAGTTGTTTCAAGTATAATTTGTGTAGCCGGGTTAACGGTTAAAGTTACCGCAACAGAACTAACACCTGTGGGTGCGCAGCTATTGGTAGCCGTTACCTGGTAAATATTATTGTTCATCGCAGCGGTAACAGCAGTGAGTGTCAGCGTTGAAGTGGTTGCACCCGGGATGGCTGTGAAAGTATTTCCACCATCAGTACTAACCGTCCATTGAACAGTTGGCGAGGTTCCACCCGTTGCAACAGTAAAGGTTGCGTCAGCACCTTCGCAGACAGTTACATTGGAAGGTTGTGTTGCGATACTGGCCGGGTCGTTCACTGTTAAAGTAACAGGGTTGGAAGTTATTGAACCTGTTCCACAGCTTCCAATTACCAGTTGATATTGATTATTGTTCATTGTAGCTGTTACCCCGGTAAGCGTAAGTGTTGGCGAAGTAGCGCCTGAAATATCTGTGAATGGTCCACCTGTGCTAACCTGCCATTGATAAGAAGAACCCGTAGCAGTTGCTGTAAATACGGCATCAGTGCCAGAACATGCAGTTGCACTAACGGGTTGTGTAGTAATAGATGCAGCACTGCTAACAGTAAGTGTTGCACTTGAAGTAACCGGGGCTACAGTACATGTATTGCCAATTACAACCTGATAAACATTGTTATTCATTCCGGCAGTAACTCCTGTAACAGTAAGCGTTGCAGCATTTGCGCCGGGAATATCTGTAAATGGACCACCTGTGCTCACCTGCCATTGGTATGTGTTATTTGTTCCGGCAGCAACTACTGTAAACGTAGCATCATTACCAACGCATGTATTTGAGTTGGATGGAGCCGTTGTTACAGCAGCGAGGCTGTTAACCGTTAACGTTACATCATTCGAATTAAGACCGGCCGGGCTGCAGCTAAATACAATTACATGATAAATATTATTATTCATGGCAGCAGTCACGCCGGTTAAGGAAAGTGTTGCTGAAGTAGCACCAGGAACATCAGTAAACGGTCCGCCTGTGCTTACCTGCCATTGATATGTTACACCCGAACCTGCTGTAGCAATTGTAAAAGAAGTATTACTTCCTTCGCATATGGCAACACTTGCTGGTTGTGTAGTGATACTTGCCGGGTCACTAACGCTTAGTGTAGCCGGTGAAGAAGTAAGAGTAGCGGTGCAAGGATTGGTAATGATTACCTGGTACTGATAGCCATTCATAGCAGACGTAATGCCAGTTACCGTTAGGGTTGCAGCATTTGCACCCGCAATATTTGTGAATGGTCCGCCCGTGCTGACTTGCCACTGGTAGGATAGTGAGTTTCCGGCAGCAGCTACAGTAAACGTAGCATCACCACCACCCGTACACGCATTTGTGTTTGCCGGTTGGGCTGAAATCGTAGCAGGTGAATTAACCGTGAGAGTAACAGTATTTGAAACGAGCGGTGTTGGCCCGCAACTTGAAATTACCAGTTGGTATTGATTGCCATTCATTGCTGCAGTAACAGCAGTTAAATTCAAGGTGGCAGTTGTTGCGCCTGGGATATCAGAGAATGGCCCACCTGTGCTAACCTGCCATTGGTAGGTATTGGTACTACCGGCGGCGGTTACACTAAAGTTTGCATTCTCACCTGCACAAACAGTATTATTGGCGGGCTGTGAGGTAATGCTTGCAGGATCATTTACTGTTAAAGTTGCAGGGGTACTTGTTACACTGGAAGGGCATGAGTTGGTTATCAGTACCTGGTATTGATTGCCATTCATCGCACCCGTAACGTTGGGCAGAGACAGGGTTGCAGTAGTTTGGCCCGCAATGTTTGTGAAAGGTCCACCTGTGCTAACCTGCCATTGATAAGTAGGTGAAGTGCCGGTTGCAACCACTGAAAAAGTTGCAGTTGTACCTGTACATGCCGTGGTATTTGCAGGTTGCGTTGTTGTAGTAACCGACGTGCAATTTGCACAAGGAACATCAACGAAATCGGGAACCTGGTCATCGGTACTGTTTGCGGATCCTTGAGATGCATTTGCTCCCATACCTCTACGGGTAAACGCCGCTTTAATCGCACATGAATATAGTCCACCGTACAATACCTGGTCAGCCTGTAAAATAGCGTCCCGGCCATCTATGAATCCCGGTCCGCATGGTTGAAGTTTTAGGCCTTCCGTAACTAATTTCATTGCAATTGTATTTCCACCACCGCCGGCAATATTATAGATGTTTGGATTTATTGTTCCTACCTGGTTAATGATATTCCATGTCATATCCCATAAGGTAGCGCACCATAGTTCACCACGGTTATGCGATTCAGCATCTATACTGTTTGCGTAGACAAGGTTGTTTACAGCAAAATCGGTACAATAAAGCTGGGTACGGATGCCTGCACCTGAAGGAGCTTGCCCAATAGCATAAGTTCCAACTGCACGGGGAACTTCTTCACCAGTTGAAAGATTTGCATTTGCCCAATCCTGTGTAAGCATTAAGGCGTAATAATCGCTCCAGCCTTCACCAGCCTGTTCAGCATTTCCTAAACAACCAGCCTGTGTTGGTCCGCCGGTTAATCGGTTGCTAAGCCCATGACTATGCTCGTGCATGATCACCCCATTATCTGCATCACCATCTATGAGTGCAGAGTAAAGAGTAACATTCAGGTTATTTGCGATTTGGTTTGCGAAAATGCCACCGTCAACCTGGCTTATAAAAACAGCAGGGATCGTTATTGTATTATCGGCTCCTGCCATGATCACATTCGGACCGACAACATTATTTACCATAATAACTCCAATAGCGCCTGCATTTTGTGCATTCTTTACTTTAATTACGAACGTACAGTTTCCCCTGTCAATCAATGCAATTTTCCCGGTTAAAGAATTGGCGGGTGCCGCACAAGCTTCATGCGTTGTACCTGAGGCGTCATCATTGTACCTAACTACCTGGCCGGTCACCGGGCCTACATTAATAAGTTTATTTGCAGTGCTAAAACCGCTTTCGGTAGCAGAATAAACACGTGCAATGGAGGCCGGTGTATTTACAGTAAGGGTTGCCGCAGTATCCCACAAGTACATTTGCATTCTTCCACTACCACCATCTGCAGGGGTAGAAAAATTTGCGTTGCTTTGGTTTGGTGCAACAAAATTTCCATCCTGCGCATCACCAAACACATAATCACCGGCAGCGCCGCCTCTTCCCTGGTTATTAGCCTGGAAATTCCCGGAAGGTTCATCAAAACCATATTGGTATAATACGTCGTGATAGATATTGATCCAGTAAAACAGGTTCGTGATGTTAAACTGTTGGTTCGGCACAGGGGCAGTTTGGTTGGGTGCCTTCGAAAAATCAGGAGTAAAATTAAAATTGAGTGGGTCTGGAGTAGTACTTGAAGTGGCAGGTTGGCCAGTGTTGCTATTTGTGGCAGCATGATCTTCCTTTGCCCAAACATTATTACCACGTGTTACGGTATAGTCCACCGTGCCGGTGCTATGCCATTTAAGTGTAGTAGCATTTCCCGGAGCGGGGGTCCATGGATCGGCCACGAGAACCGGTGTTCCGCCAGCATGTTTCGGGCTCTCTACAGGGAAACGAACTACCCTGTAATTCGCAGAATTTACGACAGTGGGACTTGCCGATGATTCCTGGCCTGCCTCAGCAAATTGAGTAAAATCAAGCAGGTTGTTTATTGCAGGTTTTGCAGCCGGCAATTCTTTTGGCGCCGCAACAAGATTATCAGCAGGCAATTCATTTTTTGAATCCCAGTCACAATAAACGGTAAGGTTGTTTTCACCTATCACTTTATTCCTGTTTGCATCAACCCGGATCATCCAATAATCAGAAGATCGTAAAGGAACCAGGTATACCTGCCATGCAAGGCGTACTTCTTTCCCATCATTTAAAGGAACCCACATCAGTTCGGCAGTAACATTTTCATGTGCAATGCCTAATTTTCCGAAATCTAACTTTGTTCCAGGTAAAAGGGAAAGTGCTGCAAAGGCCTGTGAGGTTGATATTTTTTTCTCGCTCATAGCAGTTCTTACAGCAATGTCAGCCGATACAGAAGGAGTTGGACTTGCAGGGCCTGTGATTTTTTCTATACCCGTGATCCTTCCTCCCGCATTTGAAACCAGGAGGCCGTTTTTAAATGCCATGACCTGGATTTTGTTGTAAACCGGCAGCCCTTTATAGCTTTGTTGAAGATAAACCATATCAAGGCCTGTTGAGCGGTCATGATAGGCACTTGATACAATAACATTGTCAAGATCAACCGGAGACAATTTCGCGGCAGTGATATTTTTGCTAACAAGCTGCAATGCTGCGGTTTTAGCAATGTCCTGGGCCCCGGCTAAAAATCCCAGGAAAAGGAAGACGACAAGAAGTAAATTTTTTTTCATAATGCTGGTTTGATTTAAATACAATACAAAGCGCCCACAACGATTTCGTTGAAGATTAATGCTTAGTAATAACAGGAAATTAGTTTAATTGTTTTTGAAATAGCTTGGTATATTGTAAAAAACAGAGAGGGGAAATTACAGCTTTATTTTTTAAAATAAACATCGAAGAAGGTTTCTCTTAAAATAAAACTGATATTATAAAAACTGCTCTTTTAATTTTCCAATTTTTTTGCCATTCCGCTTGTCAACCCCTACCTTTGCAGCCTGAAAAAAGATACAGATAGCTGAAATCAAATTTTGATAGCTGTTTAATGCTGCCAAATCTATACCTGCAAAGGCTTTCAGCGGTCTAATAAAATAAATTTTAATTATTATGGTAGAGATCAAACCAGATGAAATTTCGGCGATACTTCGCCAGCAATTAAGCAACTTTAATGCAGGGGCAAGCCTTGAAGAAGTAGGAACCGTGTTACAGGTAGGTGATGGTATTGCACGTGTTTATGGGTTGAACAATGTTCGCTCAGGGGAACTTGTAGAGTTTGAAAATGAAGTGAGAGCCATTGCCCTGAACCTGGAAGAGGACAATGTTGGTGTGGTATTGATGGGTGACAGCAGCGAGATCAAAGAAGGTGATAAAGTAAAACGTACCGGTAAGATCGCTTCTATTAAAGTAGGAGAAGGAATGAGCGGCCGTGTAATTAATACATTGGGCGAACCCATTGATGGAAAAGGCCCGATAAAAGGAGAACTCTATGAAATGCCACTGGAGCGTAAAGCACCCGGGGTAATTTTCAGGGAACCTGTAAAAGAACCTTTGCAAACTGGTATCAAAGCTATTGATGCGATGATACCGATCGGCCGCGGACAACGTGAGTTGATCATTGGTGACCGCCAGACAGGTAAAACAGCCATTGCTGTTGATACCATTATAAATCAAAAAGAATTTGCAGCAGCAGGTAAGCCTGTATATTGTATATATGTAGCGATCGGGCAAAAGGCATCAACCATTGCCGGCATCATGAAGACATTGGAAGAATATGGCGCAATGAGCTATACCACGATTGTCGCTGCATCCGCATCTGATCCTGCGCCTTTACAATTCTATGCTCCTTTTGCAGGTGCTGCCATAGGAGAGTTTTTCCGGGATACCGGAAGGCCGGCGCTGATCATTTATGATGATCTTTCCAAACAGGCTGTTGCTTACCGTGAAGTTTCTTTGTTATTGCGTCGCCCACCCGGACGTGAAGCTTATCCCGGGGATGTATTCTACCTGCATAGCCGTTTGTTGGAAAGAGCAGCAAAGGTTGTTGCCAAAGATGAAATTGCACAGCAGATGAATGATCTTCCTGAGTCTATCAGGCATCTTGTAAAAGGTGGGGGTTCTCTAACAGCATTGCCTATTATCGAAACACAGGCTGGTGACGTATCAGCGTATATTCCTACAAATGTGATCTCTATTACCGATGGACAGATATTCCTGGAAGGTAACCTGTTCAACGCCGGAATCCGCCCTGCGATCAACGTAGGTATTTCGGTTAGCCGTGTGGGGGGTAATGCCCAGATCAAATCGATGAAAAAAGTTGCTGGTACTTTGAAACTTGACCAGGCACTCTACCGTGAGCTTGAAGCGTTCTCTAAATTCGGTGGTGATCTTGATGCCGCTACAAAGAATGTAATTGATAAAGGGGCACGTAACGTGGAAATTCTTAAGCAAGCTCAGTATTCTCCGTTCACAGTAGAAAAACAAGTTGCAATGATCTACCTTGGTACACAGGGATTATTAAGATCTGTAGCTGTAAAGAATGTAAAGGCGTTTGAAGAACATTTCTTACTTGAAATGGAAAACAAATACCCGGAGATACTTGCAGAATTCAAGAAAGGAAATTTGCCGGAAGATGGTATTAAAAAAATGACTGAACTAGCCAGTGGCTTAACAGCACAATATAAGTAGAAAGGGGTTAGAGCTTTCAAAGGATTTAAAGGTTTCATAGGTTCGGAAGTTAATACTTTCAAGTCCTATGAAACCTTTTTTTAATTTACTAACCTTTGATTTTTGCTTAGCGTATATGCGTATCAGTGATTTGCTGAAAAAATCAACATATTGGCTTTAACCTGTTCTTTGTTATTATATAAGAAATACCACAGAAGTTCTCAAAAGGGTTGTGTTTCTATTTTATCCCTGGCACCTAATGGCTGAGTAAACTTCAAAAGGTTGTTGCGGAGTTAGATGGGCAGCCTGTTAATACTGTTAACTATTTCAATTTTCTTTACTCTGTGTTATTTTGTCAGTATTTTTTTCTGGGAATACTATTTGCACATCAACAGGAAATTTAAATAAAATGACATTTGGAATAATTGCTGTCTCTGTCATCTTTATGTTGATAGGAATGGCAGTACAGTTTAAGCTGAAAAGCAGGTTTTCTGAATACAGTAAAATACCAACGGGCAGTGGTTTAAGCGGAAGGGAAGTAGCACAAAAAATGTTGAAGGACAATGGCATTTATGACGTGCAGGTTACATCTGTGCAGGGAAGCCTGACAGATCACTATAACCCCGTGAATAAAACGGTTAATTTAAGTGCCGATGTGTATGAAGGAAGGTCCATCGCATCGGCAGCAATTGCAGCGCATGAATGTGGTCATGCTGTTCAGCATGCAACAGCTTATTCTATGTTGACGCTTCGTAGCAAACTGGTTCCTGCAGTGCAGATCAGTACAAACCTTTCTCAATGGATCATTATTATCGGCCTCGGATTTATGGGGTTTGGTACTGGTAATCCTACAATACTGCTGATTGGAATTGTTTTGTTTGCAGTCACAACCATTTTTACACTGATTACATTACCTGTAGAGTTTGACGCTTCTGCAAGAGCACTTGCCTGGCTGGAAAGTTCCAGGATCGCCAACGCAACCGAGAAGGAAAAAGCCAAAGACGCTTTGAAATGGGCGGCATTGACTTATGTTGTTGCAGCACTTGCTTCACTTGCAACGCTTGTGCAATATATTTTGATTTACCAGCAACGCAGCAGGGACTAAGAGGCGGCAATCGTCAATCGGGAATCGGCAATAAGGAAATACTTGTCAGGAAAATTACACTTAGATACAATAAAAAAAAATTACAATTTAATCAATTCGAATAATATTTACAGGCAAATAGCAGTTATTTATTTCGTTGAGCGTTTGCCGATTGCCGTTTGCCGTTTCGCTATATTTGTAAAACCAATTTAAAATCAGCACTATGAATTTTGGAAAAGAATTTGAAAAATATGCCGTGAAGCATAAAGGTATCAGTAGTAATACCCTTCATGGATATATCAACCATAATGTAACGAATCTTACTCCCAACATTATTGAGGAAAGGCCCATGAATGTGGCCGTAATGGATGTGTACAGCCGCCTGATGATGGACCGCATTATCTTCCTGGGTTATCCCATAAGTGATGAAGTTGCAAACATAGTTACTGCACAACTTCTGTTTTTAGAAAGTACCGATCGCACAAGGGATATACAAATGTATATCAACAGCCCCGGCGGTAGTGTTCATGCAGGCCTGGGAATGTATGATACCATGCAATTCATCACTCCCGATATTGCAACAATATGTACCGGGATGGCCGCAAGTATGGGTGCGGTATTAATGTGTGCGGGTGCTCATGGCAAACGAACCGCTTTAAAGCATAGCCGTATCATGATGCATCAGCCGAGTGCGGGTGCAGGCGGGCAGGCTTCAGATATCGAGATCACCGTAAACCAGATCAGGTTGTTGAAAAGAGAATTATATGAGATCATCTCTCATCATACCGGCCAAACAACAGAAAGAGTTGCCATTGATTGCGATAGGGATAAATGGCTCACAGCGATTGAAGCAAAAGAATATGGCCTCGTGGATGAAGTACTTTTAATGAACCCTAAAAAAGCGAAGAAAGATTAAGCAATTGACAGTTGATAATGGACAATTGACAATTTGATAATGCCTCTCAGGATTTCTCAATATCATTTAAAATTTCAAATCAAGAATATGAATCTTTATAGCAGGAATATACGCCAGGATGACGAAGATGACAGCCCGGCACAGATGCCCGATAACCCAATGGAAAAAATGATGAGTGGGTGGATGTTTGATAAAAAATTTATTGAACAACGTAAAGTGTTTTTATGGGGAGCCGTTGATGACAAAAGCGCCAAAGATATTACCGATCGTTTATTATACCTCGAAGCACTGGATCCGGGAAAAGAAATTACTTTCTTCATTAACAGCCCCGGCGGCGTGGTTACCAGTGGCATGGTAGTTTACGACACAATGCAAATGATTTCCTCGCCGGTTAGCACCATCTGTATGGGCATGGCGGCAAGTATGGGAAGTATTTTATTAAGTGGCGGGCAGAAAGGGCGCAGGTTTATTTTTCCTCACGGTGAAGTAATGATCCATCAACCAAGTGGAGGAGGCCGTGGCACCAGCGCCGACCTGGAGATTATGGCGATACAGATCCAGAAGGCAAAAATGCTTGGGGCAAAGATCCTGGCAGATAATTGCGGGCAAACCATAGAAAAGATCCTTAAAGACTTTGACCGTGACCATTGGATGGATGCCAAAGAATCGGTAGCATATGGGATTGTTGATGGCGTTTTTGAGAAAATTTAAACCGTTTTCCATATATAATAGGTGACATATGAAAAAGCCCAGGTAACTCTCACAGCAAACATCTTAGATCATATATATTTAAAATATGACCCGAAAAAGCAACGTTATTGTTGCTTTTTTCGTCTTTTTAAACAGCAGTAACTGAATTGATTTTCTTAACTTTACATTCAGCGAAAATTTAAACCAGCTTCCCGTATGGCTAAACAACAAATATTGCATTGTTCATTCTGCGGTAGAAGCCGCGATGAGGTGAAAATACTTATCGCCGGGCAGGATGGCCATATATGTGAGAATTGTGTAGAACATGCACAAGAGATCATCGTCCAGGAATTAGCCAATAACACAGATGTAAAACATAGCTCCGCAGCAACGCATAAACTCACAGTTAAGAAGCCAATCGAAATCAAAAAATTCCTTGATGAGTATGTCATCGGCCAGGATGATGCGAAGAAAATACTGGCAGTTGCGGTTTACAATCATTATAAGAGGCTTAATCAAAAAGTGGAGAATGATGTTGAGATCGAAAAGAGCAATATCATTATGGTTGGTGAAACGGGCACTGGTAAGACATTGCTTGCAAAATCAATCGCAAGAATGCTCAATGTGCCTTTTGCCATTGTAGATGCTACGGTTTTTACGGAAGCAGGTTATGTAGGAGAAGACGTGGAAAGTATGCTTACACGTTTGTTGCAATCATGCAACTATGATGTGGCTGCTGCCGAAAAAGGAATCGTTTACATTGATGAAATAGATAAGATCGCACGCAAAAGCGATAATCCTTCTATCACAAGAGATGTGAGTGGTGAAGGTGTACAACAAGGGTTATTAAAATTGTTGGAAGGAAGTGAGGTGCTGGTACCACCACAGGGAGGCCGCAAACACCCTGAACAAAAATTAATAAAAGTAAACACCCAGAATATTCTTTTCATTTGCGGTGGAGCGTTTGATGGTATCGATCGCATTATCGCAAGAAGGGTAAACACAAATGCAATCGGTTTTAATGTAAACAAAGAATTGCAGGATTATCAGCACAAGAATTTATTGCAGTTCATTAACTCGGTTGACCTCAAACATTTCGGCCTGATACCTGAATTGCTAGGAAGATTACCGGTTGTTACCTACCTGAATCCCCTGGATGCAGATACACTACGCAGCATCCTTACCGAACCTAAAAATTCTTTGATCAAACAGTTCACCAGGCTTTTTGAAATTGAAGGGATTGCTTTGAAATTCGATGTGGCCGTATTCGATTTCATGGTAGAAAAAGCATTGGAATATAAATTAGGTGCACGCGGCCTGCGTAGCATCTGCGAAGGAATTTTAACCGACGCAATGTATGAACTGCCTTCTCAAAAAGTGAAAAATTTTGATGTAACACTGGAATATGCTCAACGTAAGTTTAATACTACCAAGCTGAGTATGCTCAAAGTGGCTTAGTCGATTTGATAATTCGAAGATTTGAAGATTTGAAGATGAATACCTCTTTAGATCTTCAAATTTTTATTTTAGAATATGCCTGCTTTATTATCATCAAATCACCAAATCATCAAATTTCTAAATCGGTAAATCTTTTCTAGGTAATTGTTGTATTTCAATATATTTTCGCCGGTGTTAGCCCAAAGCTCACAGCTCACAGCTCACAGCTCATAGCTCATTTTTGATATAATACTACAAACTATAAACATGGTTGACGTAATTCTCGGTTTGCAATGGGGCGATGAAGGCAAAGGAAAGATAGTAGATTTTTTTGCAAAGAACTATGAAGTGATCGCAAGGTTCCAGGGAGGACCAAATGCGGGGCACACGCTTTACGTAAACGATAAAAAAGTAGTTCTTCACCAGATACCCAGTGGCATTTTTCATGAAGACAAAACAAATCTTATTGGCAATGGTGTTGTACTTGATCCGGTTATTTTAAGAAAAGAATGTGATGCCGTTGCATCATTTGGAGTAGATTATAAAAAGAATCTTTTTATCAGCGAACGCACGCACCTGATTTTACCAACACACCGTGCATTGGATAAGGCCAGTGAACTTTCGAAAGGACAGGAAAAAATAGGAAGCACATTAAAAGGCATCGGTCCGGCATACATGGATAAAACTGGCCGCAATGGGTTGCGTGTAGGCGACCTGCTTGATAAGAACTTTACAACGCAATACATTAAGTTGCGAATGAAACACCAGCGCTTACTTGATAATTTTAATTTCCAGGAAGACATTAGCAACTGGGAAGAAGAATTTTTTGAAGCATTGGAATTTTTAAGGGATTTTAAAATTGTAAACGGGGAATATTTTATCAATGAAAAGATAAGTAGTGGAAAACGGGTTTTAGCAGAAGGCGCTCAAGGCAGTATGCTGGATGTGGATTTTGGAACTTTTCCTTTTGTGACAAGCAGCAGTACAATTTCCGCTGGTGTCTGTTCTGGTTTAGGTATAGCACCTCAAAAGATCAAAGAAGTGATTGGCATCACCAAAGCCTATTGCACCAGGGTGGGAAGTGGCCCGTTCCCGACGGAATTATTAGACAACACCGGCGACTTTCTAAGAAATGCTGGTAACGAATTTGGAAGCACAACCGGCAGGCCAAGACGTTGCGGGTGGATTGACCTGGTAGGGTTGCAGTTTGCGTGTATGATCAATGGCGTTACACAAATCGTGATGACTAAAGCCGATATACTGGATGGTCTTGCAGAATTGAAAGTTTGCAACGGCTACGAGGTGAACGGAGAAGAAAAAAATTATGTTCCGTTCCAGATGAACCGGTTAAACATTAATCCGGTATATAAAAGCTTTGAAGGGTGGAACACCATTATTTCCGAAATAAATAGTTATGAAAATATGCCCGATAAAATGAAAACATATATAAATTACATCAACGAATATTTAAAAATCCCTGTAAATTATATCAGCAATGGCCCGGGCAGGGAACAAATTGTTGCCGTGTGAAAAAATAAAACGTAAAAAACTTTAAAAATATTTGGCTAATTGAAAAAGTCGTGGAAATTTTACAGTATTAATCCTCTTTAGTTATGGTATCAAAATCAGAGAAAAAAGAAAAAGTAGTTGTGCAACAATTTGCTGCACCAAAAAAGTCGCCTGCAAAAAAAGCAGCAAAAAAGGACGAGGATGATGATGATTTAGATGAAGTTGATGATGACGCACCTAAGAGTGCTAAAGGAAAACCTGCAGCTAAAAAGAAAGGGGATGACGATGATGATGACGATGAGGATGTAGAAGTAAAGGACGATTGGGAAAAGCCAGAAGAAGACGATGACTGGGATCCTGACTTTGATGAATTTGATGTACCAAAATCAAAGGGAAAAAAAGCAGCCGTTCCCGGTGTAAAAAAAGCACCGAAGGAAGAAGAAGATTTCAAGGAAGATGATGACTTCAAAGATCTTGGGCTCTTTGATGACGATGCAGGTTTTGATGATGAAGACGATTTTTAAATAATTAAGTGAAAAAAAAGACTGCACAATTCCCGGTCAATGATCGGGAAGCTTTTAAAATAAAAATGTTGAACTGGTCTGCCCGGTTCAACATTTTTTGTTTTCTGGATAACAACAATTATTCTTTCGGGGAACCTTCTTTTGAATGTATGCTGGCAGTAGGTGCTGAAAATTTTATTTCTTTAGAGACTGAAAATATTTTTTATAGCTTAAAGCGTTTCGCCGAGGAAAACCCGGGATGGCTGTTTGGCCATCTGAATTATCCTGCGTTTGGGCTTAAGGAGGATGCAGAAGAAGATAATATCGGATTTGCAGCAGGCTTTTTTTTTGTTCCTGAGATCATCCTGCAGTTGAAAGGCAATGAGCTTACTATCGAATCAGGCAAGATTGACCCAAATGAAATATACAGTGTTGTAAGCCAACAATCTTCCATCATTGAACATCAGTTCCCAACAAGTGCAGATATCAAATCCCGGTATAGCAAAGACGAATACATCACAATTATTGAAAAACTTCGAAAACATATCAAGCGGGGAGATTGTTACGAAATAAATTTTTGCCAGGATTTTTATTCAGCCAACGCTACAATAGATCCATTATTCCTTTATTATAAACTGGCTGCTATTTCACCAAATCCATTTGCAGCGTTTTACAAAATAAATGATAAGTATTGCATGTGTGCAAGCCCTGAACGTTTTTTAAAAAGATCGGGCAATAAATTAATATCACAGCCCATTAAAGGAACAAGTAAAAGAGATTTGATCAATAACGATATTGATGCCGCGAATAAAAATTACCTACTAAACAGCCAAAAAGAAAAAAGTGAGAATGTAATGATCGTCGACCTGGTACGCAATGATATGAGCCGGATCTGTACGGAAGGTTCTGTACTGGTGAAAGAGCTCTTTGGAATTTATAGTTTTCCGCAGGTACACCAGATGATCAGTACCATTGAAGGAGAAGTTGAAGAGGAAATGCATTGGTGCGATATTATCAAAGCATGTTTTCCAATGGGATCTATGACTGGTGCACCAAAAATAAAAGTAATGGAACTGATCAGCCGGTACGAGACCGTACCAAGAGGTTTATTTTCGGGAACGATTGGCTACATCAGGCCAGACGGAGATTTTGATTTCAATGTCATCATCAGGACTTTGTTTTACAATGAAACAAAAAATACAATTTCTTTTAAGGCTGGGGGTGGAATTACTTTCTATAGCAACCCAGAGGATGAATACAACGAATCATTGGTGAAAGCATCTGCTATTATGAAGATACTCGCTGAAACCGGTAAGGTTGATACTGCAGTTATCGTTTAAACTTTGGTTACATGCCAAAATTAATTTAATTTCTTTTTCCTCGGAGCTCCTTTAGGAGCAGGGTATACCGTTTTATTATTTGGAATGTTACTATCGCCAAGGAGTAGCTGCACACATTCATTCAGTATCTGGTATTTTGTTGCAAGGAAGACCTGCATTTTATCCGCCGGTAATTTAAGTTCAAACTGCCCGTTGCTGGATAGCCTGTTATCAAAATCGGGGTTGTAGCGATTGAACGTGTCAATGCGCATATCAAGGTTCTTTGCTATCACAGCAGCATTGTATTTACCGGAGATCGTTTGTGTTTGTGATTGCGTCAACTCTTCAGGCGTTAATAAATTTTTGCTATCGTATGGGTTTTTTGAACCGCCCGGCAAAAAGAAATTGCTGTTGTAAGCAACGCCACTTGTATTGGTTTCCATTATATAATGGGTAGCAATAAATTTCTTTACGTGGTTACGGCTTTCTTCCGGCAGGTAATACTGCAGCGCCCAAAAATCCCTGCTGCCACTTTTTTTCATTGCATCAAACACTCTTCCGGGTCCGCCATTGTATGCAGCGATCACGAGCAACCAGTCATGCATTTGTTTGTATAATTGCAACAAGTACCTTGCGGCTGCATGTGTACTTTTGAAATAATCCCTGCGTTCATCTGTCACATTGTTTACTACCAGGCCAAAATCCCTGGCGGTATAGGGCATAAATTGCCATGGTCCGCCAGCGCCAACCCAGCTCGTTGCACTGGTACTTAAATTGCTTTCAATTACGGCGAGGTATTTTAGTTCCCTGGGTAAACCGTACTGGGTAAAAATATTATCAATCAGATTAAAGTAAGGAATGCCCCAGCTTTTCATTTTAATAAGGCTTTTGCTGTGATTTCTTAAATAATCCTGCATGTATAATTCTGCGTGCGGATTTATTTGCGAAGAATAGGGAAGGGCAGGGTTGTAGCCAAATGAATTAAAAAGGTTTTTGAAACCGTACCTGGTAAGCTGGCTTATATATTGAACCTTGTCTTTTTCAGGTGCCTTTTTTGTTTCGATAACTTCCTCAATGGCCTCATTTTCTTTTTCTAAATTTTCAATGGTTGTATCCCGCTGAAGTTTTGCGATAGATGTATCACTGATTTGCGCAAAGCTGTTTACATCCAGCTGCCACAAACAATTTACAAGTATGCAAAAAAATAATTTCATAAAGTCTAGTTCTTAATTTGATGATTTGGTGATTTGATAATGAGAATATCTTTTTATTTTAAAAACTCAAGGCTTACAGGCTTTCTTTCATCATCACATTTTCAAATCATCAAATCCCAAATCATCAAATCATCAAATCATCAAATCATCAAATCATCAAATCATCAAATCATCAAATCATCAAATCAATGAGTTCTTTACAACTTCATTTTGCTGCATGAGCATTTCTGAAATTTGTAATAAAGTTGATTCATCAGCTTTATTGGCCATTAGTTGCAACCCGAAAGGCATGCCGTTGCTGTGTTGATACAATGGGATGGAAATAGCGGGTATGCCCGTAAGGTTTGCAAAAACAGTAAAGATATCTGCAAGGTACATTGCAACAGGGTCTTTATCCTTTTGCCCGATACTGAATGCTGTTTCGGGGCTTGTAGGTAAAATTACTGCATCATAATTGTTGAAGATCCCGGATAACTGATCAGTTAACAATCTCCTTACCTGCTGGGCCTTGTTGAAATAGGCATCATAAAAACCCGTGCTCAATACGAAAGTGCCAAGCATGATCCTCTTCTTTACTTCTTTTCCAAAACCCTCGCTCCTGTTTTGTAAATAAAAATCGGTGAGGTCTTTTACCGGGGCACTGGTTCTCAGGCCGAACCTTACCCCGTCATAACGGGAAAGGTTACTGCTTGCTTCAGCGGTTGTAAGCACATAATATGCAGGAACAATATAATCGAGCAGATCGAATTCAATTTCTTCTACGAGGTATCCTTTTTCTCTGAGGCTGGCAATTTGTGTAAATATTGCAGCAGCTATTTCTTTATCAAGTGACGGATGTTCCATCACTTGTTTGAAATAAGCGAACTTATACTTTCTGCCAGGCAACTCTTTTTGGTTAACAAAGGAGTGGGCATGAGGAACGCTGTTCATGGTGCTGTCAAAATCATCAGGTTTGCTCATGGTATCCAGCAGAAGTGCCACATCGGCAAGGGTCTTCCCGAAAATCCCTATTTGATCAAATGACGATGCGTAAGCGATCAGGCCATACCGTGAGATCATTCCATAGCCTGGTTTAAAACCAATGATGCCACAAAAGTCAGCCGGCTGTCTTACAGATCCACCGGTATCAGTGCCGAGGCTCAGCATGCACATTCCGGCCTGTACGGCAACAGCACTTCCTCCTGATGAACCTCCCGGCACTTTGGTATTATCAAGGGCATTTAAAACATTTCCATAAACAGAGTTTTCATTGGTACTGCCCATGGCGAATTCATCGCAGTTACAGGTGCCGATAATGATCGCATCTTCATCAAGCAAATATTGCACAGCTGTAGCATTATAGAGGGAAATAAAATCTTTTAAAATACCAGATCCGGCTGTAACATGATGGCCTTTATAACAGATAACATCTTTCAGGGCGATCACAACTCCATGTAATTTTTTTAATGGCTTGCCTTCTTTTCTTTCATTGTCCAGGGAGATGGCTTTTTCCAATGCTTCTGCTTCGTACACTTCTACAAAGGCATTCAGGTTTTTATTTTTATTAATCGCATCCAGGTAAAATTGTAATGCAGAGACACAATTTGTGTCGCCCTTTTTCAATTCGTCATGGTATTGTTTGATGTTCCTGAAGCTAAACATGTTCGTTCCATTATTTTATTATAAAATCAGCCGAAGTACACAGGCCTCCGTGTAAGGCGGGCTGCATACTTCGGCTGAACTTATGTTGCGGTCTTTTATTGAGTAACTTTTTCTTTTTCCTTGTCTTTTTCTTTCATCCCGGTTTCGATCTCGCTTTTTACGTTGTCTTTGGCATCGTTGAACTCACGTACACCACGGCCAATCCCCCGCATCAGGTCAGGTATTTTCTTTCCACCGAAAAATAATAATACTACCAGTACAATGAGTATCCACTCACTACCGCCTGGCATTGATAGTAAAAAAACTGAGTTAGGTAACATATAAATGTTTTGAGCTGCAAAGATATATTTTTTTGTGCAGCCTGTACGCCTAAAACATCGATTCGCAATCTTAAATCAACGGATCAATGAATTTTAACAGAACCAGGTACAAGGCTTACAAGGTAAATAGCACAGTGGAAATCAGATACCTGCAGTGAAGATATTCATCTCCAGGTATTAACACATTGCTGAACATTGCTTTTTTGCCACAAAGAATCAAAGGCTCAAAGAAGCGCAAAGAATGACTTTGTGAATCTTCGTGGCTTCGTGCCTTTGTGGCAATCACAGGTTCCTTAACAACCTTTTTTGCCACTAAGAATCAAAGGCTCAAGGAAGGGCATAGAATGACTTTGTGAATCTTCGTGGCTTCGTGCCTTTGTGGCAATCACAGGTTCCTTAACAACCTTTTTTGCCACTAAGAATCAAAGGCTCAA